>JAAWOG010000058.1 GCA_022799355.1 Lachnospiraceae bacterium
AAATCCTGTCCCCGCTACTCAATGCCCAGATAGCTCAGTTGGTAGAGCAGAGGACTGAAAATCCTCGTGTCACTGGTTCGATTCCGGTTCTGGGCATTTGACATGCCTGTAAATACTGCGTTTGTGGTATTTGCAGGTATTTTTATTTTTTAAATTTTCTCCGGAAGCCGCTTGCTGTCGAAAGGGAAAATTCTGTCGAATAGGTATATTTTATGAACCATTAAGGATTTTTTGGCGCCCCTCGTGCGCCTTAGTTTTTGGTTAAAAGCAGGAGATACCATAAAGATATTCTCACGATTCTTGTCAATACTGTGATTGTAGTTTTTATAAGGGTTTTATTTTGGACTTTTCTTATTTGTGCTATACTGTTATTATGATACCAGTGTCAAAAACAGGGGGGCACAGATGGGAACTATAAAATTCTGTTGGAATGAGTATAAAAAGAAAAAACGAAAACGGTATTTTGAAAAGCTGAAAAAAATACAGAATGAGCTGAATCACTATGCATGGGATATTCTGCATTCTGATAATTTTGATAAAAGTAAAAATAATATGCAGCATGGAACCATATCCGTAAAGGAGCACAGCCTTCAGGTGGCGCGGCAGAGCGTGATAATTTCGGAACTGCTGGGGATAGAGCACAGTCGAAGAGATCTGGTGCGGGGCGCGCTGCTGCATGATTATTTTCTCTATGACTGGCACAAGGCGGATAAGGAGAATCCTCACAGGCTGCATGGCTTTCATCACCCGGCAAGAGCACTTAGAAATGCGGAGTATGAATACGAATTAACGGACAGACAAAGGGAGATCATTATCAAGCATATGTGGCCTCTTACGATAAAACCGCCTATGTGCAGAGAGGCATGGGTGGTAACGGCGGCGGATAAATACTGTTCTTTTTTGGAGACGGTACATTTGCAGAAAGGACATCGGAGAAAAAAGAGAAAGTGAAACATCTGTGGGATGAACTGACAAATTATATCAAATCGGACTACTATCCTTTTCATATGCCCGGCCATAAAAGATTTCCGAAAGAAAACATATCCTCCTGCGGGAAGCCTGCGCTTACTGTCGAAGATATCTGCAGGTATGATATTACGGAAATAGAAGGTTTTGATAATCTGCATGACGCAAAAGATCTGCTGCTTGAGCTGCAACGGAAGGCGGCACGGGTTTATGGTGCGGAGCAGAGTTTTTATTTGGTGAACGGTAGTACGGGCGGAATTTTGTCCGCCATATCTGCGGTGGCCGGTGAAGGAAAGAAACTGTTGGCAGCAAGGAACTGTCATAAGTCCGTTTATAACGGTATGCTTATAAACCGTCTGCGTGCTGTGTATCTGCTGCCGGAGATGGTGGATAATTTTGATATCCAGGGGGAGATCACGGCGCGGCAGGTGGGAGAGAGGCTTGCGGAAAATAAGGATATTTGCGCCGTGGTAATTACTTCTCCTACTTATGATGGAATCATATCGGACATTCGCAGCATTGCGGATAAGGCACATGCCTTCGGAATTCCGCTTATTGTGGATGAAGCCCACGGGGCGCATTTTGCGCTGTCGGAAAAAGCGCCGGAAAGCGCTGTTGACTGCGGCGCGGATATTGTGATAAACAGTGTCCATAAAACACTGCCGGCGCCGACGCAGACGGCGCTTCTGCATGTGCAGGGAAAGCTTGTGGACAGGGAGAAGCTGAAAACGTATCTGGGAATATATCAGAGCAGCAGCCCTTCCTATCTTTTGATGGCGGGCATAGATTACTGTATGGATTTTGTATCGGAGCGGGGGCGGGAAGAATATGAAAAACTGCTGGCCGTAAGAGAATGGATCGAAAAAGAGACGACAGGGCTTTCAGAGATCAGGATATTGTCCCATGAAGGAAGGAGAGATCCCGGGAAACTGGTTATATCCGTAAAAGGAACAGGTATGACAGGGCAGGAGTTTTACCGTATTTTGCTGCAGGAGTATCATTTGCAGATGGAGATGGCGGCGCCTTCCTATGTACTTGGTATTTTGACGGTTATGGATACGGGAGAGGGAGCGAAGAGGCTTGTAAAGGCGCTGAGAGAGATAGACGGAAAAATTTCAGAGAATATGCCGCAAGAAGGCGGGATAATGAAAAGCGGGAGAACGGACAATATTTACGGCATGATTCCCGCCGCGTCCGATATGGGTATTTATGAGGCTGCACAGGAGGAGAGGGAGTGGCTCTTGCCCAAAAAGGCAGTAGGAAGGATCAGCGGAGGATTTCTTTATTTTTATCCGCCGGGTATTCCGGTACTTGTGCCCGGAGAGGTTATAAGCCGGGAACTCGCCCGGAAAATAGAGAGCGCGGGGGAGAGGGAGGAATATCTTACGGGGACTTCGGAAGAGGGAAAAATATGTGTTTTAAAGGCTTCCGGTAAAAAGCAGGATGCGGGAGCGGCAAAACAGGTTTAAAAGTGTGGAAATACAGGAAAATTCCGGTAATAAGCCTTCTTTTCAAACGGATTATATGGTAAACTGTTAATAGTTATATACCAGAGGGCGGATGCTACGGTAACGAGGATTATGGGAAATATTGTCTATCTTATAGGGAAAAGTTCATCGGGGAAAGATACCATATATAAAAGGCTGCTGGAACAGAAGGAGTTTTTGTTTCACACGGTAGTGCTCTATACCACCCGCCCGATCCGTGCCGGGGAGAGAGACGGTGTGGAATATCATTTTACGGATGAAGCCGGTTTTCGGAAGCTGCAGCAGGAGGGCAGGGTAATTGAAGACAGGGTTTACCACACGGTGCAGGGGCTTTGGCGCTATTTTACTGTGGCGGATGATGAGACTTTTCAGGAAGGGAAAAATTATCTGATGATAGGAACGCTGGAATCCTATGAGAAAGTCCGTGCCTGCCTGGGGAGAGATAAGATGATCCCGGTGTTTATTGATCTGGATAACGGCGAGAGGCTGCAGCGGGCACTGGATCGGGAACGTGCACAGGATGAGCCTCAGTACGAGGAGATGTGCAGGCGGTTTCTGGCGGATGTGCAGGATTTCAGTGAAGAAAAAATAAAAAAAGCCGATATAAAAAGAAGATTTATCAACGATAATCTGGATCGGTGCCTTTCGGAGATATTAGAGTATATCAGGGAAAACTGCATGCAGGGCTGCTGAGTTCTCCTGCTTATATTGGCTGAGGCTGATATTGACGGGGCGTTAGATGTGAAACGAAAGGCAGAAGGAGATATATCTTGGATATTAAAGTAAATCAACTGACGCAGGCGGTGCAGGCACCGCAGCCGACGGAAAAAATACAGGCGGACGGAACTTTTAAATTTACGCTTGCGAGCCGGGTAGAAGAACAGGAGCTGCAGGCGCGGCTGACCGTATTGATGGAAGAGATCACAATGCAGGGAAAGCGCCTTGGAAAGCGCCGTGATGTAAGAGATATGAAGCGTTACAGGGGGCTGATCAAGGATTTTATGAATGAGATCGTGAGCCGCTCCCACCATTTCTCCAGAGAGAATTTTCTGGACAGAAAAGGACGGCACCGTGTATACGGTATTATCAGGCTGATCGATCAGAATCTGGACGAACTGGCACAGGAATTGATGAAGGACGAGAAGGACAATCTTTTGATCCTCAGCAAGATAGGAGAGATAGAAGGACTGCTTTTGGATATTTTTACTTAGGGGGTGAGGAATATGCGTGGTTTTAACGATGTGATAGGACAGGAACATATAAAAGAGCATTTACAGAATGCGATATCGCAGAAGAAGATTTCCCATGCCTATATTATACAGGGGGAACGCTTTTCGGGAAAAGAATTTATTGCAAAGACATTTGCGGCGGCGCTGCAGTGCGAGACGGCAGGGGTAAATCCCTGTGGGGAGTGCCATTCATGCAGGCAGTGTATGAGCGGAAATCAACCGGATATCATATATGTCGGACATGAAAAACCAAATTCCATCGGCGTGGAGGATGTGAGGAGCCAGATCAACGGCGATATTGCGATCAAACCTTACGCCGGTCCCTATAAGATCTATATTATAAATGACGGCGAGAAGATGACGCCTCAGGCGCAGAACGCGTTGCTGAAGACACTGGAGGAGCCGCCCGCCTATGCGGTACTGCTGATTTTGACAACGAATCTGGAAGCGCTTCTGCCGACGATTTTAAGCCGCTGTGTGGTGCTCCATATGAAGCCGGTGCAGGACGAGCTGATAAAAGAATATCTGAAAAAAGAGCTGATGGTCCCGGACTATAAAGCTGACATATGTGTCGCCTTTGCCAGGGGCAATATCGGACAGGCAAAACAGCTCGCCACCAGTGAAGAATTTGAGAATATCCGTAATGAGGCGCTGAGCCTTGTAAAAAATATCCGCGGGATGGAGCTGCATGAAGTGATGGCGGCGGTAAAGCGGATCAGGGAGTACCATATCGATATCAATGAGTATCTGGATGTGCTCTCTATCTGGTATCGGGATGTACTCTTGTTTAAGGCGACAAATGATACAAATCACTTGATCTTCAGGGAGGAAATACAGTATATTAGAAAGGCGGCTGACAAGAGCGCTTATGAAGGAATTGAAAATATTTTAAAGGCATTGGATAACGCAAAGAGCAGACTGCGCGCCAATGTAAATTTTGAGCTTGTCATGGAGCTTTTGTTTATTACGATCCGGGAAAACTAGTTCGGTAGATAATAAATTTCAAAAGGTCCGGACGGCGGAATGTGAGGTTATAGATGAAAGTAATAGGTGTGAGATTCAGGACGGCGGGTAAAATATATTATTTTGCGCCGCTGGAGTTTGAAATAAAGAGAAACGACCATGTGATCGTTGAGACAGCCAGAGGTATTGAGTTTGGGACGGTGGTGCTGCCGCCGAAAGAGGTGGAGGACGCGAAGGTGGTGCAGCCGCTGAAACCTGTGCTCAGGCTGGCAACGGAGAAGGATATCGAACAGGAGGCATCTAACAGGAAGAAGGAAAAAGAGGCTTTTCGGATCTGCCTGGAGAAAATAAAAAAACATGAACTGGATATGAAGCTGATCGATGCGGAATACACCTTCGATAACAACAAGGTACTGTTTTATTTTACGGCGGACGGGCGGATTGATTTCAGAGAACTGGTGAAGGATCTGGCTGCGGTCTTTAAAACAAGGATCGAATTGCGGCAGATCGGCGTCAGAGACGAGACGAAGATCGTGGGCGGTATCGGTATCTGCGGCAGGCCGCTTTGCTGCCATACCTATTTATCCGAGTTTGCGCCGGTGTCCATCAAGATGGCAAAAGAGCAGAATCTGTCCCTGAATCCGACAAAGATCTCCGGTGTCTGCGGAAGGCTGATGTGCTGTCTGAACAATGAGGAGAATATTTACGAAGAATTAAACCGGAAACTGCCGAACGTAGGCGATTTTGTCACAACGGAGGACGGCTTAAAGGGTGAGGTACAGAGCGTCAATATACTGCGTCAGCTTGTCAAGGTACTGGTAGAGGTAAATGATGAGAAGGAGCTGAAAGAGTATAAGGTAGAGCAGCTTCGCTTTAAGAGGCGCCATAAAAACAGAAAAGAGCACCCGTCTTCGGAGGAACTGAAAGAACTGAAGGAACTGGAAAAACTGGAGAAGAAAGAAAAGAAGGAAAAGCTGTCAGGGCTGGATGAGTAAACACGTGTGCGGAGACGGACGTATAAGACAGCAGCAGGGTGAGGAAGCTTTATGGTAGAGAGCAATCTGATCAGACCGGGCGAGCGGGTGGACGACTTAGAGAGGAACGGCTATCGCATCATTCAGAACCCGGAGAGATTCTGCTTTGGCATGGATGCCGTGCTTCTCGCGGGTTTTGCGGACGGAGCGAGAGGAGAGCGGTTTCTGGATATCGGTACGGGGACCGGCATCCTGCCGCTTTTGATGGAGGCAAGGACGAAGATCCCGCACCTGTGGGGGCTTGAGATCCAGCCGGAGAGCGCGGATATGGCAGGACGCAGCGTAAAGCTGAACGGACTGGAAGAGAAGATAGAAATTGTAACGGGCGATATCAAGGAGGCTGACAGATTATTTGAGGCGGCCTCTTTTGATGTGATAACCTGCAATCCTCCTTATATGATCGGGCAGCATGGACTGCAGAATGCAGATATGTCCAAAACGATCGCCCGCCATGAGGTATGCTGTACGTTTCGCGATATTGCGGAGATGACGGCAAAGCTGTTAAAACCGGGTGGGCATTTTTATCTCGTTCACAGACCGTTTCGTCTTTCGGAGATTCTTGTGACGCTGACGGAAAAGAAACTGGAACCGAAACGGATGCAGCTTGTTTATCCCTTTGTGGATAAAGAGCCCAATATGGTGCTGATCGAGGCTGTCCGCGGCGGAAAGCCCCGGATGAGCGTGGAAAAGCCGCTGATCGTCTATGAGAGTCCGGGCGTTTATATGCCGGAAATCCGTGAGATATATGGTTATTGAAAGGGCGGCTGTGATCTGAGTGAAGCGGCCGGGAGCCGCGGAAAGGATACGATATATGTCCGGGAAATTATACCTGTGTGCTACGCCGATCGGAAATCTGAAGGATATGACGCCGCGCGTGGTGGAAACTCTGGCGGCGGTAGATCTGATCGCGGCGGAGGATACGAGAAACAGTATTAAATTGCTGAATCATTTCGGAATTAAGACATCTATGACAAGCTATCACGAATATAATAAGGTGGAGAAGGCGCAGACGCTGGTCAGGAAAATGAAGGAAGGCCTGGATGTGGCGCTGATTACGGATGCGGGAACGCCGGCGATTTCCGATCCGGGGGAAGTGCTGGTAAAGCTGTGCTTAAGGGAGGGAATCACGGTGACATCCCTGCCCGGAGCGGCGGCGTGCATCACGGCCCTTACATTGTCAGGGCTTTCCACAAGACGTTTTTGTTTTGAGGGGTTTTTGCCCTCGGAAAAGAAAGAAAAAGCAGAGATACTGGAACTTCTGAAGGAAGAAACAAGGACCATGATTCTCTATGAATCGCCCCATCATCTGATACGGACTTTGAAAGAGCTCTACGGGGCGCTGGGGGAGAGAAATATCACGATCTGCAGGGAACTGACAAAGAAGTTTGAGGCCGTGCTGCCGACGACGCTGGAAGGTGCGCTGGCGTTTTATGAAACACAGGAGCCCCGCGGCGAATACGTGCTTGTGATAGAGGGAAAAAGCCTTTTACAAAAGAAAAAAGAGAGGCAGGAAGGCTTTTTGGAACTTGGTATTGAGGACCACATGAGGCGGTATGAAGAGGCAGGGTTGGAGCGAAAAGAGGCGATGAAGGCAGTGGCAAAAGACAGAGGAGTCAGTAAACGAGAAATTTATCAGTATATGCTTGACAAATAGGAAAAGTCTAACTAAACTATAGTCTGTGCAGTATAAGAAAGCCGTCTGCTTTAATAAAAAAACCGGAAGCAGAACCATAATGTGATAAGGCTGAATTTAAAAAAAGGAGACAAAAAGATGTTAGAGAAAATTGCGGCAATCATAGAAACCCAGTTAGGGACAGTAGATGCAAGCCAGATTACGGAGGAGACTTCTTTTAAAGATGATCTGAATGCGGATTCCCTGGATCTGTTTGAACTGGTCATGCAGTGTGAAGAAGAGTATGGTGTGGAGTTCCCGTCGGATGATCTGGAAAATATCAAGACGGTAGGGGATGTGATCCGCTATATCAAGGATCAGGGAATAGATGCCTGAGCGGAATGAAATAAAGAGATTGGGAAGAACTTCTGAAACGGTGGATGGTTTTAGGGGTTCTTTTTTGTTTGAAAAATATTCGGCAAACGGTTTACAAAAGACGGTAAACAGTGATATATAATGATTATGGACACACAGAGGTCCAAATAATAAAAAAGGAGAGAAGAAACATGAGTTACATCGAAACGTACCGGAAATTTTCCGAAGCCATTGTGAAAGAGCATGCATCCATCTTTTCACAACTGGATATGGAACAGCTCAAAACATTCGTGGACGCCATTATCGGGGCAAAGCATATTTTTGTCCATGGTACAGGCAGAGAGGGTATCTCCATGCGGGGCTTTGTTATGAGGCTTGCACATCTTGGAAAGCCTGCTTACTGGCTGATGGATGATACTACGATCGGAATGCATGAAGGAGACCTGTTTATTATCTGCGACGGCAGGGGAGATGTGGGCATCCACAGAAGGATCGTACAGCAGGCGAAAAAAACGGGGGCCAGGATTGCCATGGTGACGGCTCTGCCGGAAGGAAACCTTGCGAAAAATTATGCGGATATTATTTTATTCGTTCATTCTACGGTGTATATGGATGAAAAACATGCGGAACCGGATGCGCCGAAGCAGCATGATGTGGTCCCGACCGAGCAGCCCATGGGAAATCAGTATGAACAGCATATCTATCTGCTGATGGACATCATTGCGATCATCGTAAAAGATGAAATGGGACTCAGCTATGATGATATGGAGGCAAACCACAGAAATATCGAGTGATTTTTTTATGCCGGCAAGAAACCGGTTTCATAAACAATTGGAAAGGAGAACACATGAGAAACGAAAAGGTAAAGAAGATCATCATCGGCGGAGATCCGGGAGGGTTCGATCTGAAAAACGCGATACGGGAACATCTGACGAAAGAAGGCTATGATGTGACGGATGTGGATTTGGAAAGTCCCGATCTGTTTCAGGATGTGGCGGTTAAGGTGGCAAGAGGCGTGCAGAGCGGTGATTATGACAGAGGCATTGCGATCTGCGGCACGGGTATGGGTGTAAGTATTATCTGTAATAAGCATCGCGGCGTTTATGCTGCTTTATGCGAGAGCGTATATCAGGCAAGAAGGGCAAAGCAGGTAAACAATACGAATGTTCTGTGCATGGGCGGATTTATCATAGGACCGGAAATGGGGCGCGCCATGGCGGATGCGTGGCTGGAAGCGGAACATATGCAGGGACTTACATCAGAGATGGCGGCTATTGTCGAAAAGGAGTTTGATCAGCTCGTGGAATTTGAGAAAACCGTGTATTGAGAAATAAAAAAGTAAGATCATAACGGAAAAACAAAAATCCGGATAGCAGATACGACAAAAAGGACACCGTATTAATTTGTGCAATTTGCATAAAAATATAAGAAAAAATTCGGTAAAAACGCAGAATAGAACAGGGAAACAGACAAAGTGGCTTGACAAATTATTGAAAAATGATTACTATAAATGAAAATGTAACCGGTTTCACGAAAAAAGTGCCTGCTCTGCGGCAGTAGACAGTGATATCATAGCAGAAAATGCACGGTTGGCAAGAGGTAATAAGGAATGGGAAATGTTACGATTACAGATATTGCTAGGGAAGCCGGTGTTTCAAAAGCGACTGTCTCAAGAGTTTTGAACAGGTCAGCTTCCGTGGACAGCGGTACGCGGGAAAGAGTGGAGGAGGTCATTCGGAAAAAAAGGTATTCTCCTTCTACCGTGGCAAGAAACCTTTCTTACGGAACCAGTTCTATTGTGGGAATTATCGTGCCGGAAATTGACAACCCGTTTTTTGGAGAACTTTTGCGGGGAGCTTCCAGCATTGCGGATAAAAATGATCTGACACTGATGTGTTTTAACTCGGATGATAATGCGGAAAAGGATTATAAGGCATTAAAGACGCTGAAGGATTACAGAGTAAGAGGAATGCTTTATACGCCCGCCACGGATTATGATACATCGGAGCAGAGAAAGACCGTGACAAGGCTGATTGAGAGCCTGGATGTGCCCGTTATTTTAATGGACAGGGAACCGGCGGCGTTCGAGAGATATGACGGTATCTTTTTTGAAGACAGAAGAAGCATGTATGAAGCGACGGAAAAGCTGATACTGGCAGGACATAAAAAGATCGGGATCATAAATGCCACACTGGACCGGGGGCTTGCGCGTATCAGACAGGCGGGATACCGGGATGCGCTTGAAAAATATCATATTCCCTATGAAGAGAAATATTGTTATCTGGGAGATTATTCCGTTTTGCAGGCATATGAACATGCGTGTGAGATGCTTGAAAAGGACGACCGCCCGACTGCGGTTGTAACCTGTAATAATAATATCAGCATGGGATTTTTGAGGGCGCTGCAGGAACACGGCATGAAAATTGCGGAGGATATAGCCTGTATCGGGCTGGATAAGATAGAGGCGCTTGACATTGTCGGAAGCGGATTTAATTTTATCAGGCGGGATGCCGGCGAGATGGGAAAAAAAGCGATGGAGATGTTGATACATAAAATGGCTTTTCCCACAGGAGAGGCGCGGAAGGTTTATCTGGATTCGGAAGTTGTGATCCGAAAGTTATAGTGAGAGGATATCCGTAAAATATCCGGATATCTGTTACAAGGCCCATTAAGGGATGCAGAAATGCATAAACATATAAAAATCATAAAGGAGGAACAGCAGCATGAAAAAGAAAATTGCGTTATTCTTAGCGGCGGCATTGGCGATTACAACGCTGACAGCCTGCGGCGGCAGCGCAGAAGAAGCACCGGCAGCGGCAACGGAAGAAGCGGCTCCGGCGGAGGAGGCAGCCCCGGAAGAGAATACGGGGGGGTAGAAGAGGCATCGGAAGAGACAGGTGGTAACGACCTGTTTAACGTTGCAAACTACAAGTCTGACAAAGACAAATCCGAATGGACGATTGCGGTTGTTACAAAGGACAACACGGCGGACTGGTTTAAGCGTATGGAACTTGGCGTGAACGAGTACGGCGAGGAGTCCGGCATCAATGTTATCCAGAAAGGTCCGGCTAATGCGGACGCGGCTTCTCAGGTAGAAGTGGTGGATAACATGATCGATCAGGGTGTGGACGCTCTCTGCGTGGTACCGATCGATCCCGGTGCATTAGAGGCTTCTTTAAAGAGAGCTATGGAACAGGGCATCGTTGTTATTTCTCATGAAGCATCCAACCTCGAAAACACCTTATTTGATACGGAAGCATTCACGGCTGACAATTTCGGCGCAGCTATCATGGATGCGCTGGCAGCAGATATGGGTGAAGAGGGCAAGTATGCGATGATGGTTGCTTATACAACATCCACAACGCATATGGAATATGCAAATGCTCAGTACAATCGTCAGGTAGAAGCATATCCGAACATGGAACTGATCAATGACGGAGCTATCCCCACCTGCGAATCTGAAGAATCTATCGATACCTCTTATGAAAGAGCAAAAGAAGTATTAAAGGCAAACCCCGACCTGAAAGGCTTTACAGGCGTGGCTTCCACAGACTGCCCCGGCATTGCGAAGGCGGTGGAAGAGCTTGGACTGGATGTGAAGGTAGTCGGCGTTGGTACCCCCAACAGCTTTAAACCCTATGTTATGTCCGGTACGATCACGAAAGTAAAACTCTGGGATCCGAAGGTATCCGGTTATGTAATGTGCAAACTGGCAGCAGATATTCTTGCCGGTGAAGATATTGGCGACGGCGACGGATATAATGCGGGAGTTGAGGGCTATGAAAGCATGAGCCTTTCAAACGGGATCAACAGATGCCTGATCGGTCAGGCAGATATTACCCTGACAACGGAAAATATCGATGATTACGATTTCTAAAAAGATCTGTCATATCCGATATCGGTATGGCAAATCGATATCCGGAAAACAAAAATAAAATATGCAGGAAGCCGCGGCATGAGATATTCAGGCGCGGCTTCCGTAATATAAAATAGGGTTCAGAGGTATTGTGCCTGGTAAGAAAGAACAGGAGGTATCATGGAAAACATACTCGCTGTAAAGGGGATAAAAAAATCCTTCGGCGGTGTTCATGCGCTGAAAGGAGTAGATCTGACGATCAAAAAAGGAGAGACACATTGTCTTGCGGGCGAAAACGGGTGTGGAAAATCTACGATCATCAAAGTGATATCCGGCTTTTATAAACCCGATGGGGGTTCTATTGAGGTGGATGGAAAGGAGTATCCGGTTATGACGCCTGCGGATGCGATTAAGGCTGGCATTCAGGTAATCTATCAGGATTTTTCCATTTTCCCGAATCTCACGGTCATTGAGAATCTGGCGTTCAATCAGGTTCTGGCAAACGGCAAAAAGTTTGTAAACAGGAAAGAATTTCGGAAGATAGCGGAGGAAGCGGTTGCCAAGATCAACTTTCAGGTGGATATGGACGCTCTGGTGGAGACGCTGCCGGTTGCGGATAAACAGTTGATCGCCATCTCCCGGGCGCTTTTGGATAACGCGAAACTGATCATTATGGATGAGCCGACAACGGCTTTGACGAAAAAGGAAGTAAGACGGCTGTTTGAAATCATAGCGGACCTGAAAAAGAACGGGATCACGATCCTGTTCGTATCTCATAAGCTGGATGAAGTGTTTGAGATATCGGACAGTATTACCATTCTGCGGAGCGGAGAAAACGTTATCTCCTGTCCGGCGTCCGAAATGACGGAAGAAAAATTTGCTTATTATATGACCGGGCGTCATTTTGATCATCAGGAACTGGCGGATCATAAAAAAAGAGAATTTGGGGAAGAGGTTCTCAGCGTAGAGCATCTGAGTGCGCCGGGATTTGAGGATATCAGTTTTTCGTTACATAAGGGTGAGATTCTGGGGATTACCGGACAGCTCGGATCGGGACGGACGGAATTGTCCTTGTCACTGTTCGGATTAAATAAACCAACCGCGGGAAAGATTACGGTGGAGGGAAAGGAAGCAAAACTGACAGACGTGTCAAAAGCGGAGGAACTGGGCATCGCGCTTGTTCCTGAGGACCGTCTGACGGAAGGGCTGTTTCTGCCCCAGTCCATTATTAAAAATATAACGGTGACAAGGTTTGACGCGCTGGCAGGTAAACTTGGCTTTATCCGCGGAGATTCCCTTGTGGAGGAGTCCGCAAACTGGGTGAAGGAGCTGGGAGTTGCAACAAAAAATCACGAATTTCCGGTGCAGACGCTTTCCGGCGGAAATCAGCAGAAGGTCGTACTGGCAAAATGGCTTGCCAACAGCCCTAAGATACTGATTCTGAACGGACCGACGGTGGGCGTGGATATCGGTGCGAAATATGATATCCATAAGCTGCTGCATAAGCTGGCGGCGGAGGGAATGGCGATCATTGTGGTGTCCGATGATACGGCGGAGGTGATCGCGACCTGCGACAGTGCAATCGTGATGCATGACGGCAGGATAACCGGTATATTGGAAAAGGAAGATCTGACGGAAGCCAAACTGGCGGAAGCTGCGATATAGGGGGTGAGATAAGATGAAAAAACAGATGAATAAAATGTTAAGACAGACAGAGTTCTGGGTATTTCTCATTATTATTTTTCTTGCCCTGATCATTCAGGCACGTTCCGGCGCATTTTTTGCCAACAATAATATCGTGGATATCATGCGCTCCATGATCTGTCCTTCTTTGTATGCGGTGTGTGCATTGCTTGCCTTTGTCAGCACGGGACCGGATGTTTCCTTTCCGCTGATCGCGGCGCTGAGCAGCTACCTTGCCATCACGATCACAATTAAGATGAATTATGACGGTCCATGGTTTGTCGTGTATCTGATAGGAATGTTTTTTGGCGCGCTAATGGGAGCACTTAACGGCTTTATCATTGTGAAATATAAGTTTCCGAGCCTGATCGTTACGCTTGGCACATCCTCCCTTTTCAGCGGTATTCTGCTGGGGACTTTTGAAGCGGCGAGAATGGACCTGCCGGCTACGCTGCAGAGATTCGCGGAGTTGTCGCTGCTGACCGTCAAAAATGAAAAAACGGGGCTGGGCTCCACACTGCCGATGACATTTCTGATTCTGGCGGCAGTTTATGTGATCGCCTATTTTGTACTTAATTATACGATGGTAGGACGCGGCGTCTATGCGATTGGCGGCGATGAAATCTCGGCGGAGCGCGCCGGCTTTCATGTAAAGAAGATCCGCTTTGGGATTTTTGTTGTAAACGGCATGATAGCGGCCGTCGCCGGGCTCTGTTATGCGGTCATGTCCATGAGGTATCTGCCGAATGAATATGCCGGCGGTGAAATGGTGGTTATCGCGGCGATCATTCTGGGCGGAACAAGGATGAGCGGAGGTATCGGCACTTTGAAGGGCTGTATTTTGGGAACGCTGCTTTTAACCATGGTGACAAACAGCCTGATTCTGGTAGGGATATCCGTGTACTGGCAGAAGGTTTTTATCGGTGCGATCATTATTATCGGTACGGCTATTCCGGTGATCCAGAGCCTGTTCGGAAAAAGCAAAGAGAAAAAGGTGAAAGGCGGTGAAGCGGCATGAAAAAGAAGTTAAAAATAGATGACAATATATTCAGACTGATCATTATTCTGATTGTTTTTTTGCTGATTGCCGGAATCACAAAAGGCAGTTCGTTTCTGAAGGTTTCCATCTTCCAGACAATGGGAAGGCAGATGGCGGAGTATGGTCTGATGGCTGTAGGCTGCGGAATTTGTATGATATCGGGCGGCATCGATCTTTCCTGTGTCTATGTTGCCAATTTATGCGGTATTTCGGCGGCGCTTCTGATGCAGAAAAATGAAAGCGCAATTCTGCCGGCAATTTTACTGGCATTTGTGATCGGCGCTGCCTGCGGCGCATGCAACGGATTTTTGATCTCTTATCTGAAAATTCCGCCGATGCTGGCAACACTCGGTTCCTATCAGCTCTTTCAGGGAATTTCCGTAGTTATATCAGGCGGGAGTACCGTCAGCGGCGCTCCGGATGCCTTTACGGATTTCGGCATGAAGACGGTAGCCGGGATTCCCGCCGCTTTTCTTGTTTTTGTATTGATCATTGTGATTATGAGTGTGGTTATGGGAAAGACAAAATTCGGCGCAAGGGTATTTCTGGTGGGCACCAATGCAAAATGTGCTACTTTTGCGGGAATTAAAAACAGGTCCATTATTATTAAGACATATATGATATCCGGGATCGTATCCGGCTGTGCGGGATTTTTGTCACTGGCAAGGATCAATTCCGCAAAAGCGGACTTCGGAACCAGTTATACGATGCAGTGCATCCTGATAGCGGTACTTGGCGGCGTAAATCCTAACGGCGGTTTTGGTACGATTCCGGGCATTGCGATCGCGGTATTGATATTACAGGTATTATCCTCTTATCTGAATACGTTCCCCGATGTGAGCAACTATTACAGGGATTGTATCTGGGGGATCGCGTTGATCGGGGTACTGATCCTGAATCATGTGATCAATAAAAGAAAGACGGATAAGCTTGCAAAGATGGGTTCTTAAGGGATATAGTGAAGACAGAATAAAAAAGGAGGCGGAAAAATATGAAATACGGGATTTATTTTGCTTATTGGGAGAAGGAATGGTTTGCGGACTATAAAAAGTATATTGACAAGGTTGCGGATCTGGGATTTGATATTCTGGAGATTTCCTGCGGGGCATTCCGTAATACTTATACGACAGATGAGCAGTTATATGAGCTGCGCGATTACGCGAAAGAGAAAAATGTTATCCTGACTGCCGGCTATGGTCCCCAGGCGTCCCAGAATCTGGGTTCTGCCGATCCGGCTGTGCAGGAAAATGCGTTGCTCTTCTTTACGGAAACGCTGCACAAGCTGAAAAAGATGGATATTAAAGCGCTCGGAGGGGGGCTTTACTCTTACTGGCCGGTAGATTACTCAAAACCTGTCGATAAAGAAGGGGATTTCGAGAGATCCGTTGCGAACATGAAAAAAGTGGCAAAGGTTGCCGAAGAGTGCGATATCGTGCTGGGCATGGAAGTGCTGAACAGATTTGAGGGATATCTGCTCAACACCTGCGATGAAGCGATCCGGTATGTGGATGCGGTGGGAAGTAAAAATGTTCGGATCATGCTGGATACGTTCCATATGAGTATCGAGGAGGACAATATTGCGGCGGCCATCAGGAAAGCGGGTGATAAGCTCTGCCATCTGCATCTGGGCGAGAGAAACCGCAAGGTGCCGGGGAAAGGGACGATGCCCTGGGATGAGATCGGGCAGGCGCTGCGCGATATCAACTATCAACATGCGGCTGTGATGGAGCCCTTCGTTATGCCGGGCGGAACGATCGGCTCGGAAGTAAAGGTCTGGAGAAATCTGGTTGAGGATACTTCGGAGGCGGCTCTGGATGCGGACGCAAAGGGAGCGCTGCAGTTTGTGAAGCATGTGTTTGGATTATAGTTTAAAGTTCATCATCGGGAAGAAGATGAAGAAACGGGAAGTAATTTTTCTCGGACAGGCGCATAAAGATATAGAGACAAGACTTTGAGGGGGAAGATATATGCTGAATTATATTTGGGCAGGGATGCTTCTGGTCGGGATTCTTTATGCGCTGTTTACCGGAAATATGGAGGCGGTGAGCAATGCCTGTCTGGAGTATGCGGAATCAGCGGTGACGCTCTGTATTACGATGGCGGGGGCGATGGCGCTCTGGGTGGGGCTGATGGAGATCGCGGGACAGGCAGGACTGATAGATAAGTTTACGGCGAAATTGCAGCCATTTATCAGTTTTCTGTTTCCTGACGTGCCGGCAGGCCATCCGGCCAGAGGATTTATTGCGACAAATCTGGTGGCGAATATTTTAGGGCTGGGTTGGGCATGTACGCCTGCGGGGCTTAAGGCGATGGAAGAACTGGCAAAGCTGGAGGAGGAGAGAGGCACGCCGGGATATGATAAGGGGGATGGAGAGAAAAAGGGAGGGAGGGCGGCAAGCGATGCCATGTGCGGCTTCCTGATTCTGAATATTTCGTCTTTGCAGCTTATTCCGGTCAATATGATCGTTTATCGGAGTAAATACGGTTCCCTGAATCCTTCCGGGATTATCCTGCCGGCAATTTTAGCAACCTGCTGTTCTACGCTGGCCGGCATCATCTATATCAAACTGAGGTACGGGAGGAAAAGCGGATGTTGATGCGGCTTTCGGTAATTATTATCCCGGCGTTGATATTTTATATTGTATTAAACGGAGTGCTGAATAAGACGGATGTATATGATGCTTTTGTGAAGGGAGCGATGGACGGGCTGAAAACCGTTGTAACGGTGCTGCCTACCCTGGTGGGACTGATGATCGCAGTGGGAGTGCTCAGGGCGTCGGGGTTTCTTGAGATGCTGGGGAGCGTTTTCGGCGGACTGACGGAAAAAATGGGAATCGGCGCGGAGTTTGTGCCGCTTGTATTTATCAAGATGTTTTCTTCGTCTGCGGCGACGGGGCTGGTGCTCGATATCTTTGAGCAGTACGGACCGGATTCCCGTACAGGACTTCTGACCTCAATCATGATGAGCTGTACGGAAACCTGTTTTTATACGATGAGCGTATATTATATGGCGGCGAAGGTGAAAAAGACAAGGTGGACGCTGCCCGGGGCTCTCCTGGCGACCGGTGTGGGGATCGCGGTGAGCATGGTGATGGCATGGTATCTGTAGGCTGCGGTATCCGTGGGGGCAATGCCCGTGCGGGAGGACGGCCGCGATCAGACGGCGTGTGGCAGGTGCTATCTGGTGTTCTGCAATCTCTCTTCCAGAGATAAAAAGTCCGATGGTCCGGCGTCCAGATAAAACTGATGGAAGCGGTAGTCGGAATACTCTTCTCCCCAGAGCTGCGCGGCTTCTTCCTTTAAAGAAAGGATCTCAAGGTAGCTGAGATAGTATTTCAGGTAATTTGCCGGCTCCTGTTCGATGTAGGCATAAATGTCCTGGGCGGCTTCTTTGGGAATGCCGAACATCGCCAGCAGTGTTTCCGTCTGGGACAAAGTGAAGCCATAATAATGAATATGAAGGTCTAAAAGGGCGCAGAGACAGAGCTCGAGTGACCGGGAGGTTTTCAGGATTTCCGTGTCCGCGGTATAATAGTTTGCGGCGTAGTCGTAGGCGCCAAGCTCCGCATAAAGTGCCCAGCCCTCCGCATAGCCGGGATAGTCGAGAATGCCGCGGAGCGGATTTTTTCTGTCGGCAATGCCGCTCTCCCTTGCATAGACGGTCTGATAGAGATGCCCGGGAAATGCTTCATGGGCAAGGGTGGTAAAGAGGGCGGTTCCTTCCAGAGAAGAATCCGGATTGATGTAGATTACATTTTTATGGAAGGCGTCCATCTGGGGCGTTAAATAAAATGCCGGCGCGCTGGAGGCGGACAGGCTTTTGGAGATATATTTAATGTCGCAGGAGATGGGAGGAAGCTGTTTTTTCAGGATACCCTCTGACCGGGAGGAGGAACCGGAGAGCAGAGGGGGGAAGTCCTTTTGCATATCCTGCTGTAAAAAGGCCAGGATATCTTCCACGGAAAGGGGATGCGTATGCCGGGAAGCTGCGGAAGGCGTCTGTTTTTTGCGCTGTGTCAGTGAAAGGCGCAGGGTGTCAAACTGAGCATAGAGCATTTCCTGAATCTCTTCCACAGGGCGGTAGGAGCCGGTGGATTTTTGGATCAGCAACGTATAATAGCGCTGTTTTTCCGCAGTGCGGGCAGTGTCCGGAGAAGCTTTTGAAGGTTTCTCTTTTTTGGTAACATTTTCTGACAGTTCTGTCATTTCTTTTGCCAGCTGCTGGTAAGCGGGCATCACATTCTCTTTCAAAATTCGGATATTTTCCTGATAATAAACATCAAAATCTTCTTCACTGAGAAGTTCGGGATATTCTTTCTGAAATTCCATAAGGCGGGCAGCAAAGGAATCCACAAGAAAATGAGTACCGCTGTTTATGGCATCTTCCGTCAGAAAGGTTTCACAGTGCTGTACAAGGGTTTTGCTGCTGGCTGCGGGCATAAAGAGTCCGGCATCCGCTTTTTCGCGCTCATAGGCAAGAAGTCCCTGAAAATAGCCGCCGGTCTGGGAGAGGAGGGATAAGTAATCATCAATGTCCTTTCGACGCTGGAAACGATATTCGGAGAAAAGGACAGGGAGCGTCTGCTGCATACCGTTGTTGGGAGAGAGCGGCTCTTCGTAACAGGTATAGGCGGAGAGGGACTGCTGTAAGGTTATATAGCGGGTGAGCAGGACATAGCCATACCGGTTTTCCGGAGAGAGGTTTTCCGGATCGATGGCGGAAAGCTGCTCGAGCCAGTCGGTGAGAGCGGCTTTTGAGAGCGCCTGATTTTCAGCGGAATATACCGGGAGGTGGGCTTCATCCTCATAAATGCCGTAGTCTGCAGGGTTCTTGAGCGTATAGTGGAGTGTTAATGTATTGCCGGAGAGTTCACTTCGGAAGATCTCCCGGCACAGTCTGTTGTAGGAAGCGTCAGCAAAAAGAGAGGGCGCTTTTTGAGGAAGAAGAACAGTTAAAAAGCCGGCGAGAAAAAGCAGGCAGCAAAAGGACAATGTCAGAAAAAGTTTTTTGCCGGTGATCTTGCCGGTGAAAGGGTTACGGATTTTTGATAGGATGCGCATAAGAACTCCTGAGAGAGTAAGTCCTTACAATATATGCGGGGGTGGGCATGTACTAGCACCGGGAGATTTTTTCTGATAGCTTCGAGAGTGCGGCAAGAAGGCATGTATCAGCGATTAAAAACAGCTTTGATAAATCGCCTGAGACACTGAGCACAACAGCCGCGATTACAATAAACAGAGCAATCAGACAAATTTTAGGG
Organism: Lachnospiraceae bacterium; assembly: GCA_022799355.1. Lineage (GTDB taxonomy): Bacteria > Bacillota > Clostridia > Lachnospirales > Lachnospiraceae > 1XD8-76. The sequence goes on from JAAWOG010000058.1 coordinate 19,506, forward strand.
TAAAAGTGTTTTCCCTCTTCATTGCGCAGTTTTTCTTTATGGGCGCCTCGTATTATTTCTGCCTGAGACAGGCATAAGATAGACCAGGAAACATAGGCGGGAGGTGCCATGCAGCTCAACCCCAGTATAAGAATAAAGGTAAAACATGAGAAAAGATAACATGCCCCGTAGCTTTTCAGGTGAAAGCCGCCCAGAAAAGACCTTAGTGGAATAAATACTGCAAAAAACAGGATGCCTTCGATGATTTTTCCCCACAAAAAGCATATTATCACGCTTGTTATAAAAGAAAACCCTGTTTCCAGCATCATTTGTATACCATATTGGTAAATATGGCGGTCGGATTCTTTTATATAATTTTTTTTCAGTAAAAGTTTGGTAAGGCGAACAGATATTTTTTCCATCATCTTTTAAACCTATAACAATTCTGCGGGGAAAACGGCATCATGTAGAAATCAGGAGCCATCCTGTAAGTTTTCCGGCGGGTAGAGAAGTACGGATACCTTAAAAAGGTTATTATCGTCATCGATCTGCAGCTGTCCTCCGTATTTATCCGCACTGAGCCTGACGGAGGTTAGTCCTATACCGTGGCTTGCGGCATCGGGCTTGCCGGTAATGATTTCGCCGAATGTATTCTTTTTTATGGTCCCGATATAGGGATTTTGTACTGTGATAAGAAGAGTGCCTTTAGTCTGCGAGACGGATATCCTTATATAACGTTGTTCCCCGGGAAGCGGCTGTAATGCATCTATGGCATTGTCAATAAGATTTCCCAGGATGATGCAGAGATCTGCGCTGTCAAAAGGAAGCTGTTCGGGAACAAGTATTTGACATTCCATCCTGATGCCCTCCTTCCGGGCAAGAGAATATTTATAGTTAATAAGAGAATCAATCACGAGATTACCGCTGGTGGATATTTCGTTTCGGTATATCCGATTCTGTTCCAGTAAATGTTCTATTTTGGCTTTGGCATCTTCAACATTGCCAGCTTGAAGGGCAGCTTTTAAATCCAGCAGGTAGCTATTGATATCATGTCTTATTCTCCTGGTGTCCTGATAAGCGGATTCTCTTTCTGCCGCCTGTTTATTGCATAAATTCAGCTGCTGTTGATATGTGAGATTGCGTTGTTCCATTTCCATATAACTTCCAAGCCGGTCATAGACATCAAAAGTGATATAATTTATAAGGATCATTAAAAGAGTTGTTATGGTAAAAAAGGCAGTATTATCATTGTGAAGTGTAAGGAAGTAGGTATTATGTATAATATAGAAAGTAGCGAGGGGGATAAAAGACAGCCGTACCCAGTGGTGGAGAGGAATATCCGAAAAAGAAGCGGATTTCCGGAAACGCTTTAAAGCCTGAATAATTACATACACAGCCAGCTTTGAGACGACACTGCCCACTGTGAAAAAGTAGGAGGAATCTTCTATGGCGGTGAGACAGAGCAAATTGCTCACAATAACTTCTGTAAGCATCCAAAGAGCATAGAGGATACCAGAAAGGAACAGGGCGCCCCTGCGGGTAATAAGATAGGAAGTTTTATAGATCAGAGACACGGATATAATATTGCCGCCAAGGACCACAAGAGGATAGACGGCGCCTGATGCCATTACCCAGTATTGAAAAAGAATATAAAGTATCCATGCCGGATATTTTTTGTTATCAGGTGATTTTTTATCATGGTAAAAAGATTCAGGGTATGCATTCACGATACGGACGGAGAATAATACCATGAGAATATTAAGCAGACTGTGATCGTTTATCATCTTATCTCTCCAAATCTGCCAATGAGCAGAACTGAATCTGTACATTTTTCCGATGGTCTTCACTGATCTTAAGTTTTTTTCCGTTGCTCATCAGAACAGTAGTGTAGGACATATATTCAATATGGTCAAAATTTATGAGATAGGACTGGTGGATTCGGATAAAGGTGTTATGATCGGAGAGGCCTTTTTCAATATCATTTATTTTTCCATAAAATTTAAGCTTGTCCGACGATGAAAGGCTGCATGCCGTATTTTTTATTGTATGAACATAAACAACCCGATTATCGCTCTCAAAGTAGCAAATATTTTTCAGTGGGATTTTAGTATAGGACTTATTGTATGAAAAAGTAAAGTATCCGGATCTTTGCCTGATGCGATTGTATGCCGTTTCAAAAACCTTATAAAAATCTTTCTCATTTATAGGTTTATCCAGAAAACCAATAGGTTCCGTGCTGAATAAGTCTTTTATATATTTTTCATGGCAGGTGATATACACTATTAATGCGGGAATATCCATTTTTCTTATTTGCCGGGCGGCAGATATGCCGTTCACGTTTTTCATTTCAATATCAAGATAAATCAGATCATAGCAGAAGCCCTGACAGATATGCTGAAGCAAAGTAGAACCATCAAAAAAAACATCACAATTCAGACGTATATTCTGTGCATCTCCCATTTTATAAAGCATGTTTTCGATGGCGGTTGTTGTTGCTGTATTGTCATCGCATATAGCTATGCTAAGCATCCGTATCATCTCCCATATTTTTAATATCAATAGTTCCGTCATATTCATCCAGCGCATACTGACAACAGCGCAAAATCAATTCATTAAAAGAAATGTTTTCACCTTTGGCAAGTTTTGTCAGTTTTGCGTCAAGTTCTTCCGTAAATCGTACCGTCTTTGCGATATTTGCTTTTGCAAAAGTTTTTTCAATTCTGAACATGCTCTCTCTCCGATGTCATTGTATTATATTATAAATATAACCAAACAGAGACAGAAATAATAGCACCAAATATACAACTAAATTTAATATTGATAATAATGTTAAATTTGAAATAATATTCTATTAATTGGTAAAAATTACATGGAATTGACTGATTTCTACATGGTTCCGCTTTTTTTGTAAATTGGTTTTATTATTATAAAAGCTGGGGATCACACAGCACTATATTTTCTTTTATGTGAAAGGAGTTTTGTCATGAAAACATTGAAAAGAGTATTTAAGAGAAACCATTTTGCGCTTCATACGTTAAGTTGTATGGCGTTGATGGTTGCAACAGTGGCGGCAAACAGCAGATGCGCTTACATCTTTCACGATCCTGCAAAACCGGATTCTCTTAAAAGACTGAGGAAATTTTAATAAGTCAGAGAACTGCATTTCATGAACTTACGGTAAATGCAAAAAATCCGCCCTTTGTACAATATAATTTTAAACAATTGATTATATGAATTACAGGAGGGCGATTTTTTATTAGGAAGATACTTATGAGAAGGGGATATAGAAATGAAAAGACAGGGAAGAGGAAAACAAAAGCGGCAGGCAAGAATACTAAGTTTTCTGCTGGCATTTATTCTGGTGCTGCAGGACGGCGCGGTGATGGCGGTGCGCGCGGATGAAAAAAGTACGGGCACAGTGAAGACCGTGCAGGAAAATACGGATACCGCCG
>JAAWOG010000059.1 GCA_022799355.1 Lachnospiraceae bacterium
TAGCCCGAAAGCCCCAGCTTTTTACAAAGGCGCACCACCGTTGCCTTGCTCGTAAAGGAAGCCTCCGCCAGTTCCGCGGAGGACATGCCGGGCGCCCTGTCCGGATGCTCCAGTATATACCGCGCCACATCCTTTTCATGATTGGTAAAATTCGTTCCCTGCTCCAGCTTTTCCAACAACATAGGCATTTCCTCGCAATACGGGTTCTTCCCTCGTTAAACTCTCAGGACTCCGCACAGGCACATATTCTTTGCTTCCCCGCCAAAAATCCGTTTATAAAAACAGTTCATTCTCCTTATAGCCGCTGCATGCCTTTTTCAGCTTCATGCTGCCTGCGGTGAGCAGTGCCTTACTGACGCTTCTTGCCTTCTGCGGGCAGACCGCGATGCAGCGCATACAGGAAATACATGTTTTGGTATCTGTCCCGGACGGATCAAGCGCAGAAATAGCCCCCACCGGACACTCTCCCGCACAATAACCGCAGCGCACACAGGCTTTCCCCGCCTGAGGTTTCATCGGCACGCCGCCGTATTCGCGGTAGGGACGGTTTCCGGGCAGTTTCAGATCCCCGGATACGCTCCCCTCCTCCAGCGCCGAACGGACACGGCGCGCAAACGCAGCCAGTTCCTTTTCATCCTGTTCGTTCGGACGATTCGCCGCAAACTGACGCATAATCGAATGCTCGGCTATCGCCGCCACTCCCGCGATGCAAACAAAACCCATCTCCTCCAATACGTCCTGCAGCTCCGCAAAGGTGTCGTCATAGTCCCTGTTGCCGTATACCACAATCAATACCGCCTTTGCCCCGTTTCCTTTCATCTGCCCAAGCCTTTTTACGGCAATCTCAGGAACCCGCCCGCCGTAGGAAGGAACGGATACAATACAGATATCCTCCGGCTGAAAAGAATATGCGGAACAATCCGTTTTTTGACTGCAAAGGTCAATATATGTACTTTCCGGGCTGAAAGATTTTGTGAAAATATCCGCAGCTTTTTTTGTCCCTCCTGTGGGACTGAATGTAATTTCATAAACTGACATAATCTGCCTCCTTTTAAAATATCATTTCTTCACAGTACCCCATGCCTATCAGTTTATTGGCTGTCCGGTTTCAGTCCCTTCTGCCGCATCCGCCACTCTTTTTAAATACCTCACCGGCACTTCTTTCGTCAGCCATACGCCGTTTTTTGATAAAAAGAACGAATAACCGTCCGCACGCATCTCACCGGACTTTATCCTATAGAGAACCGGCTTCCCGTGACGCCTTCCCACCTTTACGGCCGTTTCCCTGTCCTTCGACAGATGCACATACAATCTGCTCTTCGGGATAAGCCCCTGAGCCTCTATGGACGCCGTATATTTTTCTCCTGTTCCGTGCCAGAGCTCTTTTGGCGGCGCCGCCTCCTCCAACTCCACATCAACGGCTATGGAGTGCCCCTGGTTGGCTCTGATCAGCGTTTTATCTTCGTTAAAGGAATATCTCTGTTTTTCGTCCGTATCAACGATTTCTTCCAGGATTTTCATATTACAGCTATGGGTTTTCGCGATGCCTGCAATCAGATCATCCACCTTCGCCCAGCCGTGCTCATCCAGGGTAATACCGATGGTTTCCGGTTTGTGACGCAGGATAAGGCTTAAGTATTTGCTTGTATTTTTCAGACTCATGGTTTTGGTTCCCCGTTTCCGATATTTTGATAAACGTACCCTCAGACAAGGGTATTATACTCCTCCCCCGCAAAATCAGCAAGGATAAGATACCTCCTGCCGCCGGAGCCATTACACAGCAGGGACAAAAGAGCCTTCTATTACATTCATTCGGCACTGTTGTACGCCATCCTTGCGATGGTTGGCGGCATCGTCATGTCTCATATAATGAAGCAAATTGTATCTATTTGTGCTTTCAATGCGTTTTTAAATGCGTCACTACCTAAAAAAACGCATTTAGAACGCATTAAAAACGCATTGAAACAGATTAATTTTTATAATACCTGGCTGCACGTCCCTGTCCTTCCAATCGCAATATCCCTTCAGACCTCATTCTATCCAAAGTAGTTCTCGCCTGCTGTCTCGTAAATCCACACAATTCCCGGATTTTTTCATTCGTAATAAATTCAGCGGACTGTAAGTACTCCTCTATCATACTTTTTGCTTTTACATAACGAACCACTGTATCTTGAGTGTATTCTACATCTGATTTAATTGCGTCATAGACTTTAGCTGTCAACATATACTCTTTACCGGATAACCCAATCAAACCATCTCTCACAAGATTATTGCAACTCTTTCGAGCCTCTGCCAAAGGCAATTGTGTCAACTCCTGTGCTTCAGACAATATGATTCTTTTATTATCTGTCAAATACCGCAATATCATTAGTTCCGGCACAACCTGTCACTATTCCATCATCTTCGACTCCCATATAAACAGTACCGCCTTTGGCATTGGCAAATGCAACAAGCTCATCTACTGCTAAAGAAATGCGCTCCCGCATATCCTTAGCATGTACCCATGTTTTAAATTCAACGGTTAAATTCTCACCTTTTGAAAGGACCTGCTCAAACTCGGCTATTGTCAAATGTATGCCCTCCTGTCATTTCATTTTGCACTTTCGATATTTCCATGCTGCAGTTATAGGTTTTCGCGGTATCGTCTCCGATAATAATCCATTGTCCGGTAGTCCAGAATATCTTTCATATGCATACGGAAGGCACTGCTTTTTATAACATGCCTCAAGTCCTCTCTGACCGCCAGCGCATATCCTTCTTTCTCCACAAAAAAGCCTTTGCCGGATTCTTTCAAAAATCTGATCGGCATGGTTTTCGCTTTTGTCAGATGCTGTTTATCAGACATATTCCTATATTCCTCATAGGTAATCCCATCCGAAAAATCTCTCCAGTTTTTATTTCTGTCAAAAAAATCTTTCCAGCACGCAAGCACTTCTTCCTCCGTCACTTCCGCCCGGACATCGCCTTTATGATAAAAAGAATACAGAACAGGCATTTTATATACTTTGGTCATATCAGTGATTTCAATTAAGTTCAGAAAATCTTTCCCGAGCCCTCCATATAATTCTTTTTCTTCCTCCGAAAGTTCCCCCATACCATACAGATAATCCAGATAATGCCTGAACGGATTCTCCTTCGCATGTTTCATGCAATACTGATATATCTCATCCTCCATATAAGTAAACAGTTCCATCCTGGACGGCACTTTTCCCCCCAGCGAATCCTTCACCCGATAATATTCCTGACTGATACGCTCCTTAATTGTCAGCGATTTTTTGTCCAGTTCCTGAAACAGATCGATCAGTCTGATATCAAAATCAACAATACAATCATCGGGATACTCCATATCGTGATTGCCGCCCGCTCTTCTTTCTCCAAAAGACTTTCCGCCGGCAAGCAAAAGCGGCGCCTTTCCCGCCTTTTCATAATTTCCGATAAAATCCAGAACATTCAGGTATTCTTTTCTCCGATATGTGCGAAGCCCCCGCCCAAGCTGCTGCAAAAACACAACCGGAGATTCCGTAGGCCGCAGAAACATTACCATATCAAGTGAAGCGATGTCCAAACCCTCATTAAACATATCCACTGAAAATATTACTTTCACCTCCCGGTTTTTCAGCTTTTCAATGGCAATATCCCTGTCTTCCGAAAACTCACCGTCCGCATTACTGTACACGGCAATCGACGGAATGCCTCTGCCACAGAACTCCTCCGCCATCTTTTCCGCATGCTGCCTGGAACAGCAAAAGCCCAGCGCTCTTTCAGAACGGTATTTCATGTAATACTTATAGATCAGATCGTATCTTACGGCATTATCTCTGTAGATTTCCGTCAACTCCCTCTCATCATACCTGCCTTTCACAAGACGCAGTCCCGAATAATCCGTCGCATCATAAATCCCATAATAATGAAACGGCACCAGTATTCCTTTGTTGATCGCCTCTTTCAGTGAAATTTCATAGGGTACATTGTAATCACATATCTCATAGATATTTTTTCCGTCCATCCGTTCCGGCGTTGCCGTGAGCCCCAGCATAAACTGCGGCTTGAAATAGTTCACAATCCTTCCGTACTGCTCCGTTACCGCATGATGAAACTCATCGATAACAATATAATCAAAGTAATCCTCCGGAAAAAATTCCTTCTTTAAATACTCCGTCCTTCCCAGTGTCGCAGCCGATGCGAAAATAACGGACTTATGGATGTCCTTTTTCTTTCCGTAAAAAAAGCCATAATCATCCGATTGTCTCACATTTTTAAATGACAAAGCCGCCTGCTTCAGTATTTCCTCCCGGTGCGCCACAAACAACACTCTGTCAAACTCTGCCGAATCAAAAGCCGCAAGATACGTTTTTCCCACACCGGTAGCCGCCTGGATAAGCCCCTTTGAGGAGCCCTCCGCCCTGCTGTTTTTCAGCGCATACAGCGCCTCTATCTGTGCGCCTCTCGGCTCAAAGAATGAGGTAATCTTTGTATTTTTTTCTTCCTCAAAAGCATCGTATCCGGCTAAATCTTTTAACACCGCCGGTTTATGCCAGTTTTTAGAATAGAGGCGCAGCTCCTCCTCATCTACTATGATAGAATGATGAAAAAACAAATCTTCAAAAGTATGATAGAATAACCGGAAATTCTCACGGTCCGCCATACTGTTAAAACGATAATTCCACTCTATCCCTGATGTCAGAGCACTTTTTGATATATTGGAAGAACCGATGTATATCTCTCCCATGTTCTCATAATGAAAAATATAGGACTTCGGATGAAATGACCTCCTCTTATCATAATAAAACCGCAGGTCTACACGATCTCCCAATTCTTTCCTGATCAGGTACAGTGCCGACGGCTGTGTGATCCCGAGATAATTTCCGGTCAGTATTCTTACTTTTGCCCCACGGTCCAAAGCCCCTTTGAGATCGCTCAGAATCAATTTGACTCCTGATTCCATAAGGAAAGAGACAACAATATCAATCCGCTTTGCCCTCATCATACTCATCTTAAGCTGATAATACAAAAAACGGTTCCGGTTTCCGCCGCAAAATTATCTGCGTTTTTGTTGTAATAATGAATTGTCTGATTTTGTTTCATGTTATCGGCTCTCTTCCCCCATCACCCAATCTCCCACACCACAGTAACCGTATCCGAAACCTCCAAATCATCCGGCTCGATGTTCAAATCATAGCTATCGTCACACTCGGCGAGAGCCATCACGCTCCCTCCTGCCGCCGCTGCCCTACTCATTGCGTGGACTTCAAGATCAACCTTCCCCCAGGAATAATCAATACTTTGCATATCCTTCAGCATCACCCCCGCCGCCCCTGTCAATACAACGGCTTTTTCCCTGGCGTCCTTCACCGCTTTCCCGAGCAGTTCGTTCTTCGCTTTTTCCGGATCTTTCACCGTATAACTAACCCTGAACTCAGGATTTAAGGGACAATTCGCAAGCGCATACAGAATGTTCCCCAGTCTCTCATGATCCGATTCAAACTCCACCTTCATGATATGGCGAAACTTATATCCGACAAGCCGCCACTTGTAAACACCTTTTTCCCTATAACTTTCGTTCTCAATATCCACATCAAAAGAAAGCGTTTTCAAATCCGATTGCTCAAACCCAAAAGCGGAAAGAATGTTCTTCAGCTGATCGGTATCCTGTGCGGATTTCCGAAGCGTCTCCCCGTAATCCTTATAGCTTCCCACCAGCGTAACAGTAATTCTTGTCATATCCGGCTTTACTTTTATCTGTCCTTTCCCCGTAACACGAATTGTTCTCATCGTATCCATACTCCGCTCCTTTTGTCAGTTTTTCCTTTATCCATAGATAGTTTACCATAAATTCCGTCAAATTCCAAAAGCATTTGGTAAATTGTAATTCACAATCCCCGCCATTAGATGTAAAATATACTTATGTATTCCATGATCAATGTCATTTAGTTTAACATTGCCGAACGCCGGTAGGAACATAAAATGCTCCGTCGCCACGCTCCCGCTCTGTAAAAAGCGTAGCGGACACTAAGCGCATGAGCAATTTTCTATGAAAATTCCTCATTTGCTAAGTGCCGACGCTTTTTAACGGGCTCCTTGAGCATTTTATGTTCCTACCGACTGGATAAATGGCTTCGCTAAATGACATTGATTCCATAACCGGGATTCCATCCCCGATCAGCGAACGCAAACCAGAATAAAACAAAGGAAGCCTGATGCCATGCCTTACAATATCCTGCTTATCGAAGACGATCCGGAGATCAGCGAAATGCTGAAAAACTACCTGACTGCGGAAAACTATCATATAACCTGCGCCTTTGACGGCCTTGACGCCTGTCTCAGGTTTGACGAGGCTGCCTTTGACCTTGTCCTTCTGGATCTGATGATTCCGAAAAGAAGCGGCATGGAAGTCATGCGGTATATCCGAAAAAGCAGTTTTGTCCCGATTATCATTATCTCCGCCAAAGATACCGAGAGCGACAAAGCCTTAGGGCTCTGGCTCGGCGCTGATGACTATATCACAAAACCCTTCTCCGTTGTGGAAGTTCTGGCGCGGATCAAGGCGGCTCTGCGCCGGACGATGCAATATGACACTGCTGTCATAACGGAACCCGCCGCCCTCACCGCCGGTGATCTCTCCTTAAGCCTCTCGGACTATACCCTGACCAAAAGAGGGGAAGCCATCGATCTGACCGCAAAGGAATTTGAAATTCTAAAATTGTTCTTACAAAATCCCAGGAGAGTATACACCAAAGAACAAATCTACTCTCTTATCTGGAACGATCCCTGGCTCGGGGACGAAAATGCCGTAAACGTGCATATCAGCAGACTGCGCAATAAAATAGAGGACGATTCCCGCAATCCGAAATATATCCTTACGGTCTGGGGCATCGGCTATAAGCTGGGGGAACTGTCATGAACCATGAAACCGTTATCTTCTTCCTTGGCCTGTGTATCGCCTTCCTTATCATCCTGATCTGTTACCAGCGGATCTCATACCGCAGCGGCATCCGGAAAGACCTGCAAAAGCTCCATAACACCTTAAAGAACATAACGGACCACGACACCGATGAAAGTGTTATGGTCTTTACCGACAACGCGGAACTGATGGAACTGGCGGCGCAGATCAACCGCCTGTTGGAGCACCACCGGAAAGTAAAGGCTAAAGAACGCCGCTTTGAGATGTCCTCCAAAAAAATGCTCTCCAACATCTCCCACGATATCAAAACCCCCATGACCGTCATTTTAGGTTATCTTGAGATCATGCGGGTAAGCGGCAGCGCCTCCGAAGAAATGATGGCAAAGACCGAGGCGAAGGCAAAAAGCGTTATGGCTCTGATCGACGAATTTTTCACGCTGGCAAAAACCGAAGCCGGCGACATGGACCTTGCGCTCGCCGGAACAGATCTCTGTGAAATCTGCCGGGAATGTATTCTGGATTTCTATGAACTTCTCTCCAAAGCGGAATTTCAGGTGGATATCGACCTGCCTGACCACGCCGTCCGCATCGAAAGCAACAGGGACGCCCTCAAACGCATCCTCTTTAATCTGATCTCCAACGTGATCCGCTACGGTTCGGAGGGCAGGTATATCGGCATCTCACTAAAGACCGGGGATAACTTTGTAACTGTGGATATCATTGATAAAGGCCGGGGCATCGACAAAGCCTTTGCGGAAACCGTATTCGAGCGCCTCTTTACCATGGAAGATTCCCGCAACCGCAACATACAGGGCAACGGCCTTGGGCTGACCATCGCCCGGAACCTGGCGCTGCAGCTCGGCGGAGATATCCTTTTAGAGAGTACCCCTTATGTAAAGACCGTGTTCACGCTCCGCCTGCCTTACCGCCCCCGGATAACATACGATGAAAGAAATTTGTAAGATTTGCGCAACAGTTTTGAAAATCCGTGCCGCTAGAATAGATATCAGGAAACAAAAAGTTCCCTGAAAGGAGGCTGACCACATGCCATATTTATTACAGACAGACAAATTAACGAAAATCATAGGCGGCAAGGAACTTGTAAAAGACGTTGATCTCCATATCAAAAAGGGGGAAATATACGGGTTCCTTGGCGCCAACGGCGCGGGCAAGACCACGATCATGAAAATGATCACAAACCTCTGGAAACCCACCTTTGGAAGCATCGAGATCTTCGGAGAAGTCCTGACGCCAAAATCCACGGAACTTTTAAAGCGCATGGGGAGCATCATCGAATTTCCCGTTTTCTATGATCATATGAGCGGTTATGAAAATCTGCGGCTCCACACCGAATACATGGGGTATTATCATCACGGCAGCATCGAAAAGGCGCTGGAGATGCTGGATCTTACGGAGGCAGCAGCAAAACCCGTGAAAAACTATTCTCTCGGCATGAAGGAGCGCCTCGGCATCGCCCGCGCCATCCTCTGCCGGCCGGAGCTGCTGATCCTGGATGAACCTACAAACGGACTCGATCCCGCCGGTATGCGGCAGATCCGCAACCTGCTGAACATGTTATGCGCGGAATACGGCACTACCATTATGGTTTCCACGCATATCCTCTCCGAGATCGAGAGCATTGCCGACACCATCGGCGTGATCAGCCATGGCAGGCTGATCAGGGAAAGCGATATCAAAGAAATCCAACAGATGAATCCGGACTTCATCGAATTATCCGTGTCAGATCCCCGCCATGCCGCCTATGTACTGCACGAAAAGCTCCGGCTTACCAATTTCAAGATAATGGAAGACGGGCAGATCCGCATTTATGACACATCTGTCAATATACCGGAACTCTCCAAAACGCTGGCGCTGAACGACGTTCCGGTCAATGCCATCGGCCAAAAAGCGGAAACACTGGAAGACTTCTTTTTAAAATTAACAACGGAGGTGAATGGAGATGCCAAAACTCATCAGGCTTGAATGGAAGAAAAATAATATCAAAAAATATATGTTGATCACTGTTGTCATAACAATCATTCTTCAAATTTTCATGATTGCCATGGCAAGAGAACTGGAAATTACGGAGCCAGCTCAACCTGGCGGAAAGAGCATGATAAGAACTTCCATCGATCTTTTTACGCACCTGATCTTTATCATTTTTACAGGGGTGATGATCTCTGCGTTTACCATCGATTCCTACAAAAAAAAGACCATGGACCTGATGTTCTCCTATCCCATAAACCGCAGAAAGATCCTGTTTTCCCAGATCGCGGCAGTCTGGATCTTCAGCTTTGCATCGCTCCTTTTCTGCAAACTGTGGCTCTGCGTCCTTCTCACCCTGACGCGCCCCATCACCGGCATTGTCACAACGGATATTCTGAGCGGCGCCCTGCCCTACTGGCTGGATATGATAGTAAGCTCCGCCGCGATGGTCAGCATCAGCTACATCTCTCTGCTCACCGGCATGCTGAAAAAATCATCCAAAACCGCCATCGTAACTTCCGTTATCATCGCCTGCTTCACCCAGGGGAACATCGGGGAAGCCACCCTCTCCGGCAGCGTACCGTTCTATGCCCTTTTGATGGCTTTTGCCCTGTTATCCGTGTACTTTTCCGTTTACCATGCGGAGACGAAGGATCTGAGGTGATCAGCAGCCATATTCCTTTATCCTCGCGGAGCGTTTTAATTTCATAGGACGCAATTTCCTATGAAATTAAAAAATCTGTAACCGGGCCGTTCGACCTAAGCCCGATTACAGATCATGGAACGGAAGCAATTCTTCAGCCTTCCTCTTTCATCCTTCCGGCTTCCAGCACCCTGTGAATATGCAGCGCCAGATACATTTCTTCCTGGTTCGTCACTCCCACGCCAAACCGCTCCCGCACAAACCGGTCCACCCGCTCCACGCAGGAAAATTCCGAAGTACAGACCTGCGCAATCTGGTCATACAACAGTCTCGATGCATCCTCCGGCAGCTGCTGCCCCGAGACCAGACGCTGCGCAAACAGTCTGATATGGGTAAGATATCTTGAATACGCAACACTGTCCTCATCATAGACAAGCCGATAATAATATTTTACAATATCCAGCACATTCTCGGTCAGTTGTTTGATTTTCCGGTTTCTTTCATTGTAGGGGTGATCCTCCTGCGCATTGATAAAATGAAAGGCAATATTCCCTGCCTCATCCTCCGGAAGGAGCACCCCCGTCTGTTCTTTAATCACCTGCAGCGCATACTGTCCCACCCGGTATTCATTGGGATTAAAATGCTGCATGTCCTGTGTGTAAAAATTCGGTACAATAATCTCTTTTTCCACCCGCCGCACTGCAAAGGCGAGATGATCCGTCAGGGAAAGATAAATATGATCCAGCAGCTTCATGTGAAATGTCTCTATGGCATAATCAATCACATTTTTTCCGATCTCAAAATATACACTGTCTGTCTCGGCGGCAAGCCGGATAATACTTCTGGTAATCGAGCGGTCACGAAGCACAAACACTTTCTCCACCTCGTCCGCCCCAAACTCATAACCGGAAGCTTTGTGAAAGCCGATCCCCTTTCCCATCAGTATAATTTCTCTGCCCTGTTCATCCAGTGCCAGCACCAGAGAATTGTTCAGAACTTTAACTACCCGCATTTTCTTCCCCCGACATTCTTCAACCCGAACCGCCGAAAAACAAGCATCCGCAGTTATGATTGCTTTATCCGATTTCTCCGTTTGTCTTTATGACATTCTGATACCAGTAAAAACTGTCTTTGCGGACACGGCGCAGATCCTTCAGATCCATATCTTCCCTGTTCACATACACAAAACCATAACGCTTTCTGAATCCCTGATGGGAACTTAAAAGATCGATCACCGACCAGGGACAATATCCCATCAGATCCACACCGTCCTCTATGGACAGCGCCATGGCTTCCACATGTCCGCGGATATAATCAATCCTGTAATCGTCATGGACTTTACCGTCTTCCGTCAGTACATCCGGCGTACCCAGCCCGTTTTCCGTGATGATAAGGGGCAGATGATAGCGCGCGTAATAATCGTTCAATACGATCCGAAGTCCCATGGGATCGATCTGCGCGCCATATTCACTGGCTTTCAGATTCACGTTCTTCTCGTCCCGGCAATAGCCGTACTGGTCAAAATCCACCTCGTTCCCCCGGTATACCCGCATCCCCGCCGGATGTTCTTCATCCGCAGGCAGATAGCTTGCACAGAGCGTCCTGTAATAATTTAAGGCAATAAAGTCCATCTTTGCGCTCTTTAACAGCGCAGCGTCTCCTTCTTCCGTCACCGGTACGATATTCCGCTCTTTCAGATAACGCATATAATAGCCGGGATACTCCCCATAGTAATGCATGTCAAGACAGTAATTTGTTTTGAACCAGTCGTTCATCTTCGCCGCCCAGACATCCTCCGGCTTATTGGTCAGAGGATAAGTACAGGTAGAAGAAACCGCAGGCGCAATCTTTCCGCCCTCCACCATCTCATGGCAGGCATTCACCGAAAGGGCATGTGCCAGAAACATATGATAATCCATCTGGGCACGTATTTTATCCGCTTTCCAGGGATCTGTCTCCGTAATATTCATCCGCTCATCCACGCGGATCATCAGATTCTGCTCATTGTGCACCAGCCACCATTTCACACGGTCCCCAAAGGCTTCAAAACACACCTTTGCGTAACGCTCAAACGCATACGCGCAGCGTCTGTCCTCCCAGCCGTTATATTTTTCCACAAGGGCATAGGGCAGATCAAAATGATATAATGTGACAAACGGAATGATGTCATTCGCAATCAGTTCATCGATGACCTGATGATAAAAATCGATCCCTTTCCGATTGACTTCTCCGTCGCCGTCCGGGATGATCCGTGCCCAGGAGAGGGAGAAACGGTAAGTCTTAAGCCCCAGTTCTTTCATCAGTGCAATATCTTCTTTCCAGTGATGATAAAAATCACTGGCAACCTTACTGTCCGCCTGGCGGTCCGAACGCTTGAAGGAATTAAAATCGGCAACCGTCATACCCTTTCCTTCCGCGTCCCATCCGCCCTCAATCTGGAACGCCGACGAAGCGGCGCCCCAGAGAAACTTATCGGGAAATCTCATTTTCTTATTCATAACCTTACCTTCCTGATCCTATTTTTTAATCAAAATAATATTCTTTCCGGCCAAAACGCGTTCGCCAGGCACACCCTCCACGCCGGCATACCGGTCGGTATTGGAAACCAGCACCATAACCGTAGGATCGTAGCCTTTTTCCCTGATCTTATTTATGTCAAAGCTTACCAGGCGATCGCCCTTCTTCACACGCACACCCTGCTCCACATGTTTTTCAAAGCACTCCCCGTTCAGTTCCACCGTATTGATGCCGATATGAACCAGAAGTTCCACACCGTTGTCCAGAACAAACCCTAACGCATGAAGCGTCGGATACAAAACCGAGAGTGTGCCGTCCGCCGGCGCCACGATCTCCCCCTTTTCGGGAATGACCGCAATCCCTTTTCCAAGTGCCTCGGAGGCAAATACTTCATCCGCAGTTTCCTTTAAGGAGACAGCCCTTCCCTCTACGGGAGAAGCGATTTCCATATCCGCATTGTCTTTTGTCACTATTACGGCTGCTTTTTCGCTTATTTCCGGTACCGCAACAGCCGATGCGCCCGGAACCACCTCTTCAAAGCCCACGATATAGGTCAATATCGCCGCGCCGAAAAATGCCACCGCGATACCGATCAGATAGGCGAGGAACCGCGGAAAACTGGTTCCCTCTCCATAATAGGACATGATCGTCAAAATACCGTTATTGGCGAAACCGGTATTCACCGCGTTTCCGATTCCCATAATGGCACCGCCCGCCGCACCTGCAATGACCGCGCAGACCATGGGTTTTTTCAGACGCAGGTTACAGCCGTAGATCGCCGGCTCCGTAATACCTACCAGGAATGCGGATAACGTTGCCGCGCCTGCCACCTGTTTTGTCTCGGCGCTTTTTGTCTTGAGGGTTACGCCCAACGCTGCGCCTGCCTGTGAAAAGTTTGCCGCGCCTGCGAAGCACATCAGTGTGTTGGTGCCGGAAATAGCCACATCGTTCAGACCGATGGGCAAAAGCGCACGGTGCGCGCCAAAGATAACGCATACGCCCCACAGACCGCCGACGATCGTGCCGCCGAGCAGCGGACTGAAGGAATACAACGCCTGATACAGCCACTGAATCCCATATCCAACATAGATCCCCACCGGACCTACCACCACCAGCATAACAGGAACCATGATAATCAGGCTCAGTCCCGGTATCAGGATAATCTGCAATATCTCAGGAATGATCTTCTTTAAAAATCTCTCCAGGAAGCAGAGCACAATCACCGCAAGAATAATCGGGATAACCGACTCCGTATAACTGAACACCTTCGTTGATTCCCCTATGGTAAAGGCTTTTTTAATAACGGGCAGTCCAAAGATCGTAGACGCCGTCTCCACATCCTGAATCAGCGCATCGATGGTAGGATGACAGAGGAAAGCACCCAGAACCATAGCGATCACCCGATTACATTTTAACGCCTTTGCAGCCGTATATGCCAGGAAAATCGGCATAAAGTAGAAAATAATATTGCTGGCCGTGTTGAGCAGCGTATAAGTACTGGTCGCCGTAAAGGCATCAAACGCCGGCAGCCTGGAACATGCCGCCAAAAGCCCCTTGATCAGCCCCGCAGCCGCGATCGCAGGAACAATGGGCGTAAATATCTCCGATATCTTCTGCAGCACAAAATTAAATTTGCCTTTATTTCCTCCTGCTGATGTGCCTTCCTCCAAATCACCTACCAGAGGCAGCACCGCATCGTAAATCTTTGTCACTTTGGCGCCGCAGACCACCTGAAACTGTCCGCCTGCCTCAACTACCGAAATGACGCCCTCAAGATGCTCCACCACATCTTTTTTCGCCCTGCTTACGTCCTTCAGTACAAAACGCAGTCTCGTAAAGCAATGTGTCACTGATTTTACATTTTCTTTTCCGCCGACATTTGCCAGAATGTCACCGGCTATTCTGCCATAATCCATAACCTTACTCTCCTTTTTTATTTTTTGTTGTCCGGACTCCCAGCGCGTGTTACGGGACGCAAGGCTCACAGTCGGACCGCGTCCGGTCCCCTGAACATCAAAAAAAGACCAAACTGAAAATATGAAGAAACAACTCCGGCTTCTTCCTTCTTTCAATCTGATCTTGCCTGCCTTACCAGTAACACTCATCATGGTTATTTAAGTGCTCTCACTTTAACATATTTTTTAGATTTATTCAATACTTTTTATGATTTCTTTATGATCATTTGTAACAGTTCAGCCTTTCGGCTGTACTGTTATGATCATTTCATTCTAACTCCCATTCGCCCGCATCGGCGGGCACTCAAATCAGGATCTTGAATAATCCGGCAAAAACGGCAGAGACTCCCGCCCCTGCCGTTTTTATTCTTACAATACCCGTATTATTTTCCGCGCTTCGCAATCGTCGCAATATCCACCAGCGTCAGACTGCTGCCCTGTCTTTCCTTATTCTCAAGGCTTGTCACCAACGCTCTGGCGGTATCCATCGCCGTGATACAGTTCACGCCCGTCTCGATGGCGGTACGGCGGATCAGGAAACCGTCCCTGGATTTATCTCTGCCCTGCGTCGGCGTATCAATGACAAGATCGATCTTATGTCCCAGGATCAAATCCATCACCGTAGGAGACTCCTGAGAGATCTTGTTGACCTTCCTCGCCCTCACGCCCGCCTCATTCAGCGCCGCGGCGGTACTCCTTGTGGCATAGATAATGTA
Organism: Lachnospiraceae bacterium; assembly: GCA_022799355.1. Taxonomy (GTDB): domain Bacteria; phylum Bacillota; class Clostridia; order Lachnospirales; family Lachnospiraceae; genus 1XD8-76. The sequence goes on from JAAWOG010000059.1 coordinate 14,719, forward strand.
GCCCAGCTTCTCAAAGCGCCGCCCGATCTCGATGGCTTCGCCCTTGTCCGCATCCTTCACGGTAATGATCATCTGTTTATATTTCGGCAGATCCACACCCGCCCCCAGAAAGGCTTTGTAGAGCGCCTCGTCAAAGGTGTCCGCGATGCCTAAGCATTCCCCGGTTGACTTCATCTCCGGTCCCAGAGATATCTCTGCGCCTCTGATCTTCTCAAAGGAAAACACCGGCATCTTGATCGCCACATAGTCCGCCGCCTTCTGCAGTCCCGGCTCGTAGCCCAGATCCCTGATCTTTTTGCCGAGGATCACCTCCGTTGCCAGATCCACAATGGGAATACCCGTCACCTTGCTGATATAGGGCACGGTACGGGAGGATCTGGGATTGACTTCGATGACATAGACCTCATCCCCCACCGCAATAAACTGAATATTGATCAGCCCGATCACATGCAGCGCCTTCGCGAGCCGCCTCGAATACTCCGCGATGGTCTCCTTCACCTTCTCGCTGACCGTATACGCCGGATAGACCGAAATGGAGTCGCCGGAATGTACGCCGGTCCGCTCGATATGTTCCATAATGCCCGGAATCAGAATATCCGTGCCGTCACAGACCGCATCCACCTCCAGTTCCTTCCCCTGCAGATACTTGTCCACAAGGATCGGATGCTCCTGGGAATAACGGTTGATCACCGCCATAAACTCTTCGATCTCCGCATCGGAGATGGCAATCTGCATCCCCTGGCCGCCCAGCACATAAGAAGGCCTTACCAGCACCGGATACCCCAGCCTGTTTGCCACCTCTTTCGCTTCCTCCGCAGTGAATACCGTGCCGCCCGCAGCCCTCGGAATTTCCGTCTCCTGCAAAATCCGGTCAAACAGTTCCCTGTCCTCCGCGGCGTCCACGTCCTCCGCCTTTGTGCCCAGAATCGGCACGCCCATCTTCATCAGATCTTCCGTCAGCTTGATCGCCGTCTGGCCGCCAAACTGCACCACCGCGCCGTCAGGCTTCTCCAGTCTTACAATATTTTCCACATCCTCCGGCGTCAACGGCTCAAAATACAGCTTGTCCGCAATATCAAAGTCCGTAGACACGGTCTCCGGATTGTTGTTGATTATAATGGTCTCATAACCCGCCCGGGAGAATGCCCAGGTGGCATGAACGGAACAGTAGTCAAACTCAATGCCCTGTCCGATCCGGATCGGCCCGGAGCCCAGCACCAGCACTTTCTTTCGGTCTTTCGTCTCTTTCGCCTCGTTTTCTCCGCCATAGACAGAGTAATAGTAAGGCGTCTGCGCTTCAAACTCGGCGGCGCAGGTATCTACCATCTTATAAGAAGCCGTGATATCATTCTCATACCGCCTCTTCCTGATCTCCTCCGCCGTCAGGCCGGTAAGCTCTGCGATCACCGTATCCGGGAACTCCATCCGCTTTGCCTCACGCAGCGTCTCTATCTTCAGAGAGGCGCCCTCTTTCTCCAGCGCCGCCTCCATCTCCGTTAAGATGGCGATCTTATCGATAAACCATTTATCCACCATGGTAATCTGATAGATCGTGTCGTAATCGATGCCTTTGCGCACCGCCTCCGCAATCAGAAACATTCTCTGATCATCCACCTTTTTCAGGCGTTCCAGCAGCTCTTCTTTCGACAGCGCCGAAAAATCATAGCTTCGCAGACAGTCCACATGCTGTTCTAATGAGCGCAGCGCCTTCATCAGCGCCCCCTCGAAACTGTCGCAGATGCTCATCACCTCGCCGGTGGCTTTCATCTGCGTTGTCAGCGTCCGCTTCGCGGTCAGGAACTTGTCAAAAGGCAGCCTCGGAATCTTTACGACACAATAGTCGATTGCCGGTTCAAAGCTGGCATAGGTCTTTCCCGTGATCGCGTTTTTCACCTCATCCAGGGTATAGCCCAGGGCAATCTTTGACGCCACTTTGGCAATCGGATAGCCCGTTGCTTTGGATGCCAGCGCCGATGAACGGCTCACTCTCGGGTTTACCTCGATCACGCAGTATTCAAAACTGGTGGGATGCAGGGCAAACTGCACGTTGCAGCCGCCGGTGATCTCCAGCTCATTGATGATATTCAGCGCCGCGCTGCGCAGCATCTGAAATTCTTTATCGCCCAGCGTCTGGGAAGGCGCTACCACGATGGAATCTCCGGTATGGACACCCACCGGATCGATGTTTTCCATACTGCATATGGTGATGCAGTTGCCCGCGCTATCCCGCATCGCTTCAAATTCGATCTCTTTCCAACCAGCGATACAGCGCTCCACCAGCACCTGTCCCACTCTCGATAAACGCAGGCCGTTCTCCAGAATCTCCTCAAGCTGCACCTGATTGCGGGCGATGCCGCCGCCGGAGCCGCCCAGCGTATAGGCGGGACGCAGCACCACCGGATAACCGATCTTTGCCGCAAAATCCACGCCGTCCTGAATATTCTCCACCACCAGAGAGGGCGCGCAGGGCTCCCCGATCTTCTCCATGGTCTCTTTAAATTCCAGACGGTCCTCCGCCTTTTTAATGGTCTGCGCCGTGGTTCCCAGAAGCCGCACATTGTGGGATCTCAGAAAACCGGATTCCTCCAGCTCCATACCGAGGTTAAGCCCCGCCTGTCCGCCCAGCGTCGGCAATACCGAATCCGGCTTTTCCTTCTCTATAATCTGCTCCAGTACTTTCACGGTCAGAGGCTCAATATACACCCTGTCCGCAATATCTTTATCCGTCATGATCGTGGCAGGATTGGAGTTTACCAGCACTACCTCCATCCCTTCTTCCTTCAGGGAACGGCACGCCTGGGTGCCCGCATAGTCAAATTCCGCCGCCTGTCCGATCACAATAGGACCGGAACCGATCACCAGTACCTTCTTTACCTCCGGATTTCTAGGCATGTTCCATTCCCCCTTCCTGTCTGCCGGCATCGATCATCTCCATAAATCTGTCAAACAAAAATCCGCTCTCCAGAGGCCCTGAGCAGGCTTCCGGATGGAACTGCACCGTAAATATGTTTTTATTCGTATATGTGACGCCCTCGCAGGTGCCGTCATTGACATTCACGAAGGCAGGCTTTGCCACCGCCGGATCAAGCTTCTCCATATCCACCACATACCCGTGGTTCTGGGCCGCAATATAAACCTGCCCCGTCGCCAAATCCTTCACCGGATGGTTGCCGCCCCGATGCCCGTATTTCATCTTAAAAGTGTCCGCACCGGTGGCAAGCGCCATAAGCTGATGCCCAAGACAGATGGCGAAAATCGGCACATCACTCCGATATAATTTCTTTACTTCTTCTATCACAGAAACACATTCCTTCGGATCACCCGGACCGTTGGATAACATAATACCGTCGGGCTTATCCGCCAAAATCTCCTCCGCCGTTGCCAGCGCCGGATAGACCGTTACCCTGCAGTCTCTTTTTGTCAGACAGCTAATGATATTGCTTTTCGTGCCGAAATCCACCAGCGCCACCTTACGAGCGCCCTCGCCCACGGTGTATTTTTCTTTGGTGCTCACCTTTTCCACCACCTTACCGGGCGTGTAGGCTTTCAGCTTCGGCAGAATTTCCTCTAAAACAAAGTCCTCCCGGGTAGTGATCATGCCGTTCATGGTCCCCTTTTCCCGCAGAAGTTTTACCAGTGCCCTCGTATCGATCCCCGCGATTCCCGGAACCTGGTATTTGTCCAGAAATTCCTGAATGCGCATATCGCTGCGGAAGTTACTGGGCATCCGCGATAATTCCCTGACAATAAAACCGTCGAGACAGGGGCGCGGAGATTCCATATCCTCCAAACAGACGCCGTAATTTCCGATCAGCGGATAGGTCATGCAGACAGCCTGTCCCGCATAAGACGGATCGGTCAGCACTTCCAAATACCCCGCCATGGATGTGTTAAAAACAATTTCACTGATGATTTCTTTCTCCGCACCGATATGCGTCCCCGCAAAGACGGTGCCGTCCTCCAAAATCAGAAAAGCTTTCATGCAGTATGCTCCTTTTTCCAATAAGCCGCGTTTTCTGTTCCTCGCGGTATTATATCACAACTCGTTTCGTTTGTCAGCGGAAAGAAGAAAAAAACCGTGAAACTATATAACTGTCACGAAACTCTACAGAATTTCTTTTACTGTTCACTGTGCAGTGATTACTGTGACTTTGTCACAGAACAATATGTTTTTTCTCTGTATAATGAACAAAAACACAAAAGGAGTTTACCCATGATAAAAAGAAAAGCAGTTGTCAATGTGCAGGAATGCGTGGCCTGCGGATGCTGTATCAAAGTCTGCCCCCGAAATGCCATCACTGTCCCAAACGGCATCCATGCCTCTATTGACAGGGATCTGTGCGTCGGATGCGGCATGTGTGCAAAAGAATGTCCGGCAAGTATTATTACACTGGAGGTGACAGAGGAATGAATAAAAAAAAGAAATGGTATGATTACCTCTGGATCGTATCGCTTACTTACCTGATCCTTGGATTTTTCAATATCCTTTTTGCCTGGCTGGGACTTTTATGCTTTTTCATACCGCTTTTGATCGCCATCATAAAAGGCAATAAGGCCTACTGCAACAAATACTGCGGCAGGGGACAGCTCTTTTCTCTGATCGGCGGCCGGTTTGGTCTCTCCCGCAGAAAAGATATCCCCGGATGGATGAGATCAAAATACTTCCGATACGGATTTTTAATCTTTTTCTTTGCGATGTTCTTCCTCATGCTGTGGAACACCTGGCTGGTCTTTTCCGGCGCAAAGGATCTGAGAACTGTGGTGACGCTGCTGTGGACCTTTAAGCTGCCCTGGCACTGGGCCTATCACGGCACTCTGTTCTCTGACGGCGTCGCACAGTTTGCCTTCGGTTTTTACAGCGTGATGCTTACCTCCACTGTGCTTGGGTTTATTACGATGGTTTTATTTAAACCCCGTTCCTGGTGCGTCTACTGCCCCATGGGAACCATGACGCAGCTCATATGTAAGCTGCAGGCAACACACTGAGCGAACCGGCCGTCAAATTATTTAACAATACATACCCTGCCCGGAAAAACTGCTGAACATATGGCCCCGTCAATATAACAATATCTATGTGACTGCGTCACAGAAACAGGAAAGAAAACACGATATACTAGTATCAGAAAAAAGAAAGGAAGGTATTAAATATGTCAGTACTTACCGTAAACAAATATAACTTTGAAACTGTAACAGCCAGCGATAAAACCGTGCTTTTAGATTTCTATGCCGACTGGTGCGGCCCCTGCCGCATGGTATCTCCCCTGGTGGATGAAATCGCGGAGGAAAATCCGCAGTACCTGATAGGAAAGGTCAATGTAGACATGGAGCCTGAACTGGCCCAAAAATTCCAGGTTTTAAGCATCCCCACACTGGTCGTGCTCAAAAACGGAAAACCCGTCAGCCAGTCAGTGGGGGCAAAGCCGAAGGAGCAAATACTCGCCATGCTAAAGGGTTAGTTTCCGCAGGCGGTTTTTATCCAGAATCCGGATACCGCCTCTGGAAGATTCCACGATTCCCTCACCGGCAAAATATTTTAACATCCTGGATACCACCTCACGGGCAGAACCCATATACCGGGCAATCTGCCCGTGCGTCAGCGCAATGGTATCCGATCCGGTTCTCGCCGCCTCATCAAAAAGAAAGATCGCCAGCCGCCTGTCCATACTCATAAACAGGATCTGCTGCATCACCCACATCACATCCGAAAAACGGCTGACTGCAGTTTCCAGCGCAAAGATCCGTATGTCCGGATTTCGTTCCGAAACCGACGCAAAAGCCGCCCCGCCAACCACCAGGCATTCGCTGTCCTCCTCTGCATCCACAAACACATCAAAAGTGACGGCATTTAACACGCAGGAAGCCGACAGCATACACAGATCCCCCCTGTGCAGACGATAAAGCGTGATATCCTTTCCCTCCTCCGACATCATATAAAGTCTGAGACTTCCGGATCGAACTAAGATCACACCGGAGCATTCACTGCCGTCATGTATATTCTTCCCTTTCGGATAAACCACATTGGAAGAATTCTGACAGATATACTCCCTGTCCTTTTCCGATATTTTCTCCCAAAAGGGAAATATTTCCCGATATACGGAATCAAACGTTGTCTCCGACATATTCGCTTCTCCTCTTTCATTCTTCCATGTTTATATCGACAAAAGCTACCGTATTACCCTACCAGTACAACGCCACCTTTTCCATCGCGTTCTCCCTGCTGAGGCTGTATTCCTTTATAAGCGCAGAAATACCCTGTTCCCTGGATCCACTGAATTCTTTTATGATGTTGAGCGCGCTTCGGATGCCGTTCTCTCTTTCTTCCGCCTTTCCTTCTGCTCTTCCCTCTATTTTTCCTTCCGCTCTTCCTTCAATCTTACCCTCTTCCTTCATATCTTCAAATGCCTTACACATATCAAACTCTCCTCTCTCAAATTCTTCCTTCTCCACACCTGGTATCTTTTTTATATTCGTCAGCTTCGACAACAGTATCTTCGCCTCTCTGCTTAAATCTTCATATCTATCCCTGTGCTCCTCCATTTTTTTCTTCATCTGCTCCTTGTCTCCGGAAAATCTCAGAAACTCGAACACAGACTGCAGTTCCGAATGAAATTGTCCAAACTCTTCATAATCATGGTAATCGAACAGATTCAGTCGATAATTCGATATAAACGGAAGAATCTTCTCCTCGTTCCCTTCCACATCCAACAACTCATAGAGTTCCGTCGCTCCATCCCAGGACTTTCCTTTTCCATAATAAACTACAATCGTAATAACCGGGATAAACTTATCCTCTTTCCGCATCCCCGAAATAAACTCATCCGGCGTTATGCCCGCTTCGTCTGCTTCGCCTCCCGACATCACATCTGCGTTCTCTTCCACGCTTTCCGCGTACTCTTCCTCACTTACTGCGCACTCTTCCTCGCTTCCCGCACGCTCCCTCAATTCCTCCGACAGCTTACCCCTCATCCTCTTCCACTGCTTATCATAAGCCATCGCTTCCGACAGCATCGCTCTGGTCACCATGCGGTAATCCACTCTCGTCTGATTCTCCACCGCGAGTACGGCAAGCACAGTTCCTTTCCACAGCCGGACCTTATCCCTGACAACCTTCTTCACATCGCTTCCGAAAACATTTCCCAGAGCACTCCTCAATTCCCCGTCCTGCTCCTCAAGCTCCTGCGGCTTCACTACCTGTTCTCCATTATACAGGACTCCGTTTACCAGATCCGCAAAAATCTCTTCATTTTCCAGATAATCACTCTCATAAACATCCGCTTTACCCATTCCTTTTCCTCCCTTTATGCTGTTTTCATATAAGGGAGCCTTTTCTCACGAATGTGATAAGATAGTCAAGAAATCTCAGAAGTTCCCAGATATGTATTTTTATACTACTTCAAGTGGTTTCGGTTTGCAATATCTGAATCTGTTTTTTATAAAATTTTTATTTTTTAGTATATAACAAATTCAATACCTTTGCGTATTATGCAAATCACTGACGACAAAGCAACAAACTTCATTCTCTCCGCTAAAAAACAGTCGCCGAAGATTACTCCCCGGCGCCTGTTTTATTACGTTTACCCATTCTTTTTGCGAAGTTTCCGCATTGGCTTATGCCCGAACTTCCTGCTCCTCATCCTTTACCTCTTTGCGGGACAGCCAAACTACAACTGTCTGTACGATGGCAATGATTGCCATTAAGATCGTATAGCGGTCTACGAATGCGGTGGGAAGTGTAATGTCTTCTGTCAGAATAAATGCGATGACAGAAATGACAGCTACCAGCAGACTCATAATACGCATAATGCCTTTTTTCTTTAACTTTTTCTTTTTCTCGTCCTCTTCCTCGGATGAGCCTTTCGTCTTAATAAAGTAACCGATCAGCAACATCAGGGATTCAAAAACTGCCAGATTCATCAACGCGAAGTTGATGAGTGCCCATGCCGCTCCTTTGCCTGCTGCCAAAGGTACAGCTTCCTCGTCCAGTTCCTTTGTCTCAGGATCCGCTTCTTCCTCTCCTGCTGCCAACGGCACTTCCTCATCCAT
>JAAWOG010000060.1 GCA_022799355.1 Lachnospiraceae bacterium
TTGCTGCAAACTCCGTAAAAATGTGTGATGGGAAAATAGAATCCGCCCTTTCACCGTAGGTGAACTTAAAATAGGGCGGATTCAGTAACAGTGCAGCCGAAAGGCTGAACTGTTACGAAAAATATAGAAATTTAATGAAATGGATTGCGTTTTTAAATAGTATATGTTACACTGTTAAAAAGCATAAGATTTCTGTGAGTGAAAGCTTCTTTGACAGCGTTGCTGTATCTGTGAGACCTATCTGTTTTTATTTCTGAAATCCTGCTTTTCCATTTAAACAAAAAATCTGGCAGGAGAGCGGAAATAAGAAGATAGTAACGGTTCGGTCCGGGATGATTTCGCAGATAAATTCCTTTTGCGTGTGAGTTTGCGAATCATGCCGGCGTGGTAAATGCTTCTTTGACGATTATCTGTGTTTCCTGCACAAAGGAGGAAAACACATGGTAAAGACAAAACTGGAGAAATTAAATTTATTGGACAGGTTTCTCTTTGACGAAGCGATGGAGGACAGGGAGACTTATCAGGCGGTGGTCAGTATCCTGCTGGAAAACGAAGTGGAGATTCTGGAAAAGCCGCAGACGGAAAAAGAGTTTCGGATATCGCCTGAACTGCGGCAGGTGCGGCTCGACGTAGTGGCTATGGATGCGCAGAAAAAAATCTACTATACGGAAATGCAAAAGAGGGATACGAAAAATCTGATCAGGAGAAGCCGTTATTACCAGGCGCTTTTGGATAGCTCCCTTTTGGAAACCGGCAGTAAGGAGTTTAATCTGCTGAATGACAGTTGTTTTATACTTGTTGCGCCCTTCGATCTTTTTGGCAGGGGACTATACCGGTATACCTTTGAAGAGGTGTGCAGGGAGTGTCCGGATTTAAGGCTTGATGACGGAGCGGTCAGGGTATTTATCAATACGAAGGGGACTAACAGGGAGGCATTTTCACAGGAATTTCTGGATTTTATGGAGTATATCTCGAATACAACGGATGAGAAAGCGGAACATACCGAAAGTAAAAAGATCCGGCGGATTCATGAGAAAATCTGTCAGATCAGAAAATCGGAGAAAGCAGGGGTAAAGTATATGCAGAGATGGGAGGAGCTGGCGTATGCAAAAGAGGATGGAAAAGAGGAAGGTGTACGGTATCTGCTGATCAGACAGGTATGCAAAAAGCTGGCGAAACAGAAAACGCCGGAGAAGATTGCGGAGGAACTGGAGGAGGATATTGCGGAGATTCTTTCGATCTGTAAGGCTGCGGAAGAATTCGCACCGGAATATGACAGTGATAAAGTATTTGGGAAAATTTTCCCAATACGGGAGATGGACTGGATTTAAGTTTTATAAACTGACTCAATAAAAGCTGATATCAACAGGGTATCAGCTTTTTTAAAATGTTTTTGCAATATTTTTCTCCTCCCGGCTGTCTAATAGATAAACAGGCAGCCGGGAAATGGGTTCGCGGAGAAAAGCCTGAAAGACATACGGATGAAAGGAGGGAGATAAGGTGGAGCTTCTTGTAAAAAAGGCGAAAAGAGGCGATGCCGAAGCCTTTATAGCACTGATGGAGGAAAACAAGCAGAGTATGTACAAGGTTGCCAGGGGTTTTCTGCGCAGTGAGGAGGATGCGGCGGACGCGATGGCGGAGACGGTTTTAAACTGCTATGAGAAGATCGGTCTGCTGAAGCAGGATGCCTATTTTAAAACATGGATGATCCGCATACTGATCAATAACTGTAAGGATATTCTGCAAAGTCAGAAACGGCAGATGCCGGCGGGGGACATACCGGAGAGGGAAGAGGAGAGATCCCGGAGTGAAATACCGGAATTTCAGGAACTGATCGAACCGTTGAAAGAGCAGGACCGCAGTATCTTTACCTTATATTATGTCTATGGAATGAAGGTGAGGGAGATTGCATCTTATATGGAGATGAAGGAAAGCACCGTGTTAAGCCGCTTAAAGCGCGGACGCGATACATTGCGGGACGAAATGTCAGGCAGCCGGATGAAAGGAGGACGCCTATGAAGGACAGCAGATATATATATACGGGCAGAGGGAAGCCGTCTGGGGAATATGACGGACAGGTATGTGCGGATGAAAGGAGGGCGTCTGTGGAAAACAGCAGGGGAGAGATGCTTCCGCTGATTGTGGAGGACAGGCTGCAGGAAGCATATGAGCAGATTCGGAGAGGAGAGGTAAAACAGATGAAAAAACAGTTCCATTCACAGGCAGGACCGGAGCACAGTTCAAAATCGGATGGAAGGAGGGGCGGAAAAGGCGGCAAAATGAAAAGTCTTGCCAGTGCGGCGGCGGTGCTCGCCCTGATCCTTATCATACCTTCGGCTGTCTATGCGGCGGTTGTGTATTTTCAGAGGACAACGCAGGTGGAAGAGGATGTGCTTACCTATACATTTGCCCTGAACTATGAGCTTGTTCCGGGAGAGTATCAGGTGAAGGCGGACTATATTCCGAAAGGATTTGAGGATGATACGGACGGCGACGGAAAGTATTACGGGGAAAATGAAGAGTGGATTACGATCATGCCGATCTATACTACGGCGGAGCTCGACAGAATAAACAATGAGATTACATTAAGCGGTATTGAGAAGGTGGAGCATACAAAGCTCAGCGGCATGGAGGCGGATGTGATTACACCGCAGGACGCCAAAAGGAATCGCTCCAATCGTCATATCTTCCTGTTTAACGAGGAAGAAGGGTATGTGCTGCAGATTGTGGCAGGGTATGGGATGGAGGAAAAGGAACTCCTGAAATTTTCCGATTCCCTGCAAGTTTTACGGACCGGCGACGGAAGCTATGAAGCGGAGGAAGAGAAATTAAAAAGGCAGCAGGAGGAAGCCGATACGGCGGCGGCCATACTGGAAGGCGAAAAGAGATGGGATGCGCTGATGGCATTGGGGATTCCGGAGGAGAAGATCCGAGCGGCAGGCGAAGAACTGCGGGTGGAAGGGCTCAATCAGTCTTTGGGCTTTACCGTGACAGGCTATGAACTTTTAGACAGCATGGAAGGGTTTGACAGGGAGAATTTCTTTGACGATACAAGATTCGACGGATGGCTGAACGGGGACATGACGCTGCGCCCTTACAGGAGACAGCATCTGGATAAAAACGGAGAGCTGCTGGGGGAAGATCAGGCGGAGCAGAAAATATTGCAGGTACATGTTAAAGCATACTGTTATGACAATACGGAACCTGACGTTTCTCTGAACTTTATGCTGCAGTATGTGACAAAAACGCCGGAGGGTGTCCTCACCTGGGCGGAGGATAGCTATGAAGCCGTGCCGGAGGAAGATTACTGGCTGCAGATGGACAACAGCGCGGTCTATTTTGACAGGGCGGTAAATACCGAAGGCGAAAACAGGAGCCAATTCTTCTACAGGGAGATGAAGGCGGGAGAGGAACTGGAGTATACGCTGCTTTTCGTGGTGGACAGCGACAGGACGGAGGACTTTCTGCTCTATCCAGCAGGGATCAATAACGATCTGTGGCAGGCGGAGACCATGTCGGCAGGAGAGATCAGAGACAGCCTGGAAGGGTATATCAGCCTGCAAAAATAAAAAATATATAAAAATATGAAGATTTTTTTAATAAAATTTTAAGATAAGAAAAATGGCGTATTTTGTAGAAAACTAAAAAATCAACACAAGATATAGTGGTGAAAGAAAAGACATTTTGGAAAAAGGCTTACAAAATGTCTTTTTTTATGTTTTTACGGGGAAGAACGGGGGGTTGTCAAACGGGGTAAAGTAGAGTAGAATGACATAAAAGTGGAGTGAAATGGAGCAAAAGTGTTTAGAAGTGGTGAAGAAAAGGTGATGCCGTATGTTTATGGGTGAATATGACCATAGCACCGATGCAAAAGGCAGGCTTTTCGTCCCTTCCAGGTTCCGCGATGAGCTGGGAAAGAAATTCGTGGTGACAAAGGGGCTGGATGGCTGTCTGTTTGCCTACGGCGAAGAAGAGTGGCATCGTGTGGAGGAAGGCATCAAAAATTTACCGCTGACAAGCAAAAACGGCAGACAGTTCATTCGCTTCTTCTTTGCAGGCGCCGCTGAAGTGGAAGCCGACGGGCAGGGAAGAATACTGATTCCCGCGAAACTGCGGGAATACGCGGGTATTACAAAAGAAGTGGTGTCCGTGGGCGTGGGAACAAAAGTGGAGATCTGGAGCAAAGAGCGCTACGAGAGCATGGAGACTTCCTTTGAGGAGATGGATGATGTGATGGAAGAGTTGTCGGGGATGGGAATCAGGCTGTAAGATCAGTGTTTTATGCCAGACGCCGGGATAGAAATAAAATTCTCCGTCGCCACGCTTTTGCTCCGTAAAAAGCGTAGCGGATACTAAGCTCGTGAAATACCTCGCTAAGTACCGACGCTTTTTAAGGGGCTCCTTGAGAGTTTTATTTCTATCCCGGCTGGGAATGGAACAAGAGCAAATATTAACAGAAATATTTCCTGCTCCCTGGCAGACAGACTGTGGTTATAACCATGTATGTATTATAACGGTTTGTTTCAAACCGGATGGAGAAAAGAGTGGAATTTAAGCATTATTCGGTCCTGTTGGAGGAGACGATTGAGCAGCTTCATATAAAGCCGGAGGGAATTTATCTGGATGGGACGCTGGGAGGCGGCGGACATGCCGAGGTGGTGGTGAGAAGGCTTTCGGATGGCGGAAAGTTTTTCGGCGTGGATCAGGATGGGGCGGCGATAGAGGCGGCTTCGGAGCGGCTTGCGGCTTACGGCGAGAAGGTGACGGTTATCAGGAACAATTACCGTAATGCGGTTTCTGTGCTGAAGGAACTGGGTGTGGACGGTGTGGACGGCATTGTTTTAGACCTGGGGGTTTCCTCCTATCAGTTCGATACGGCGGAGAGAGGATTTTCCTACCGTTATGACACCATGCTGGACATGCGGATGGATCAAAGGAGCTCCCTGAGCGCAAGGGATATTGTAAACGGCTATTCGGAAAGCGAATTGTTTCATATTATAAGAGACTACGGGGAAGATCCTTTTGCGAAAAATATTGCAAAACATATCGTGCGGGAAAGAGAAAAAAAGGAGATAAGAACTACTTTTGAATTAAACGAGATTATCAGGAACGCCATTCCTGCCAAAATACGGCAGGGTGGCGCTCACCCTTCCAAAAGGACTTATCAGGCGATCCGGATCGAGTGCAACCATGAACTGGAGGTGCTGCGGGATTCCCTGGATGAGATGATATCTTTTTTGAATCCTGGCGGAAGAATATGTATTATTACGTTCCATTCCCTGGAAGACCGGATTGTAAAGACGGCTTTTCGTACAAATGAGTCCCCCTGTATCTGTCCGCCGGAATTTCCGGTATGTACCTGCGGCAGAATATCAAAGGGGAAGGTAATCACGAAAAAACCGATTCTTCCGTCAAAAGAGGAACTGGAGAGCAACAACAGGTCAAAGAGCGCGAAGCTGCGCGTATTTCAGCGGAAATAATGCCGGGAAGCAGGGAAGGCACCGGCGGAAAAAATGCAGGAGGTAAACCGGCGGCGCGGAGCAGGCGGCTGTTAAACCGTATACTGCATGGAAAGCGAGGGTAAGAGGATGGCACAAAGAAGAAACAATATAAATACTCGCAGATATGATGTTCCGAAAAAAGTAGCATATTTGGAAGGCAGCGCGGCAAGGCAGCTCAAAGAAGGATATGACACAAGAAAGGTTCCAAAGAGAAAGCGCCTGAGCAACATGACCAGAAAAAACAGAGAGAGGGCGTCCCATATGAATCCGGGATATGTGCTTTTTCTGTCGGTGGCTCTGGTTTTTGCAGTGATCACATTGTGCGGCTATATCAATCTGCAGTCGGATATCACCAATCAGGTCAACGCGATCTCCGAGATGGAGTCCAGGTACAATAATCTGAAACTGACAAATGATGAGGAATATAACCGGATCAACAGCAGCATCGATTTAGAACAGATCAAAGCGGTGGCAATTGGAGAACTGGGCATGACCTATGCCCGGGAGGGACAGATCATCAGTGTGGAGGACGCCGAGACGGACTATGTGAGACAGACGCAGCCGCTGAACTAAAGAAAGGGGCGGCATTGGTAAAACATCTTTGTGAGTGTTAAGAAAGGAACAGGATTTTTGGCAGAGCGCAGAAAAAGAAAGAAGATAAAAGCGACAGAGCGCAAGTTCACATTGCGGATGCAGAAGAAGCTGGTGGTACTGTTTTTCCTGGTACTGCTGGCTTTCGTGGGACTTAGCATAAAACTGTTTTATATCGGAAAGGATAATGGGAAGGAGTATGAGAAGCAGGTGCTCTCCCAGCAGCAGTACGATTCTACCACACTGCCGTTTAAGCGCGGAGATATCCTGGATAGGAACGGTACGGTCCTTGCCACCAGCGAAAGAGTGTATAATCTGGTGGTGGACGCGAAACTGGTGCTGGAGAAGGAGGACTATCTGCAACCTACCGTAAACGCATTGCGGACCTGTTTCCCGACACTGGATCAGACGGAACTGAGTAAGTATTTAAATGAGAATAAGGAGAAGGAGAAAAGCCAGAGGGCACAGTACAAGATTTTTTTAAAACAGCTCACCTACGAGGAGATAGAGCCGTTTTTAGATTTGGAGGAAGATAAGGAAAAGGGCAAGAATATCAAGGGAGTCTGGTTTGAGAAGGAGTACAGAAGATATTACCCAAACGGCGCCCTTGCCAGTGACGTGATCGGTTTTATCACCGAGGATAACAAGGGAACTTTCGGGCTGGAGGAGTTTTACAATGATATTTTAAACGGAAGCACCGGCAGGGAATACGGTTATTTAAACGACGATTCCATTTTGGAGAGGACGGTAAAGCCTGCGGTGGACGGTTATACCGCGGTCAGCACCATAGACGCCAATATACAGAGCATTGCGGAAAAATATTTAAATAAGTTTATGGAAGAACTCAGAGACAACGCCAGGGAGGGATGGGGGGCTAACAATGTGGCATGTATCATGATGGAAGTCGATACCGGCAATGTGATCGCCATGGCAAGCGCCCCGGGATTTGATTTAAATAACCCCAAAGATATCAGCGCATTGTATACGCCGGAGGAGATCGCGGCAATGGAGGAGGACGGCACGATCTATGACGCCTATAACAAGCTGTGGCGTAACTACTGCATCAGTGATACCTACGAACCGGGTTCTACGATCAAGCCCTTTACGGTGGCGTCCGCACTGGACAGCGGCGCGATTACGGGCAATGAGACGTATCTGTGTACCGGTAAACTGGAGATCGGCGGCTGGCCCATCGGCTGCCATAATACCTGGGGAGACGGAGAGATCACCGTGAAAGAGGCGGTGGAAAAATCCTGCAATGTGGCATTGATGTATATTGCCGAGGCACAGGGGAAAAACACATTCTGCGACTACCAACACAGCTTTAATTTCGGTTTAAAGACCAATATTGATCTGGCGGGAGAAGCAAGGACGGCGGGACTGATCTATTATGTCGATGACATGGGACCAACGGAGCTTGCCACCAATTCCTTCGGACAGTCCTTTAATGTGACGATGATTCAGATGATCACGGGCTTTTGTTCCCTGATCAACGGCGGAAATTACTATGAGCCCCATATGGTCAGCAGGATCATCAGCCAGGACGGTTCCACGGTGCGGACGATCGAGCCGAGGGTGCTGAAGCAGACCATCTCTCCCAGTGTCAGCGATAAAATTATCGATTACTGCAACGGTGTGGTAACGGAGGGGACCGGCAAAACGGCAAGGCCTGCGGGCTACGCCATCGGCGGCAAAACGGGAACGGCGGAGACGCTGCCCCGTGAGAACGATGAATATGTGGTTTCCTTTATGGGATACGCGCCGGCGAATGATCCTCAGATAGCGATCTATGTGGTAGTGGACAGGCCGAACGTGGAAGATCAGGACGATGCGAAATTCGCGACAAAACTGGTCCGCAGCATTTTAACGGAAGCGCTGCCTTACCTGGGTATTTTTATGACGGAAGAGGTATCGGAGGAAGAGCAGGCGGAACTTGACGCCCTGCATCTGGAAAATACAAATTACTACAGACAGCAGGCTGTCTCCGGCAACGATCTGCCGCCCCGGGAGACGGGAGATGGCACGGGAGAAACACAGCAGGGCGAAGGAGAAGAGGGGACCGGGGATGAAAACGATCCCGGAACCGGCACCGCCGGAGAGGAAGGAACCGTCGAAGGAACTGCCGGGGGCGGTGGGACTGCCGGAGGAGAAGGAACTGCCGCGGGGGAAGGGACAGGCACCGGTGAAAACGGCGGCTTTGTTCCGGAAATCTGGAAAACCTTTGAGAGAGATCCGGAAACCGGAAACTATATCGATCCGAACACGGGACACCAGATCGATCCCGAAACAGGGCATGACCTGGATGCCGGATCACTCCTGGGCACCCAGATCGGTGTGGCGGGAGGAGGCACCTGGCAGGAGGACAACAATCCCCGTTAGAAGTATGGAGGGAAGGCAAAACCCTTTTTACGAATGACAGGCTGGGGCGCCAACCCGCACGCATAATTTTCCGTATTCAGACATAAAGTATAAATAAGAAAAATATGTGGTTCACTTTATGTCCAACAAAAACAAGACCTACAACAGAAGAAAGGTCGTAGTCCTGTTCTTTTTCTGCGCTGTAACCTTCCTTCTGCTCTCCGTAAGGCTGGTGGATCTGATGATCTTTCAGTCTGCCTATTATACGGATAAAGCGGTGCAGCTCCATGAGAGGGAGCGGTCGATCAAGGCGGCAAGGGGGCGGATACTGGACAGAAACGGCGTGGTATTGGCGGATAATAAAACGGTCTGCACGATCTCGGTGATCCATTCCCAGATAGAAGATCCGGAGGCGGTGATTGCTTTCCTCTGCGGAAAACTGGACCTTTCCGAGGAGTTTGTGAGAAAACGGGTGGAAAAATATTCCTCCATGGAGAGGATACGGAGCAATGTCCCGAAGGAACTGGGGGATGAGATCAGGGAAGCGGATCTGCCCGGTGTAAAGGTGGATGAGGACTATAAACGATATTACCCTTATGATGCTCTTGCCTCCAAGGTGCTTGGTTTTACGGGCGGCGACAACCAGGGCATTATCGGGCTGGAAGTGATCTATGATGAAGTGTTAA
Organism: Lachnospiraceae bacterium; assembly: GCA_022799355.1. Taxonomy (GTDB): domain Bacteria; phylum Bacillota; class Clostridia; order Lachnospirales; family Lachnospiraceae; genus 1XD8-76. The sequence continues at coordinate 9,137 of JAAWOG010000060.1, forward strand.
GCGGCGAGGAAGGGATGATACTGACGCTCACCGACGCCGCCGGTATTGAACTGGAGGCGGCAAGTGAGCACAGAAAGGAGCCGGTGCCGGGGAACGATCTGGTGATCAGCCTGGACTATAATATCCAGAGTTATGCAACCCAGCTCGCAAAGCAGGTTATGGCTACCAAGGAGGCGGACCGGGTATCTCTGATCGTTATGAATCCCCAGAACGGCGAAATTATGGCGATGGTGGATGTGCCGGAGTTTAATCTGAATGAGCCCTATACCCTGACGCCGGAATACGAACTGCTGCGGGCAAAGGAGGAAGCCCGGAAGCAGGCGGTGGAGGAAGCGAAAAAAGCGAAGACGCCGGAAGGTGAAGAGGAAAAAGCACAGGAAAAAGAGCCGAAGGAGACAAAAACAGAGGAAGAACTGAAACAGGAAAAGCTAAACGGCATGTGGAGAAACGGCTGTATCAACGATACCTATGAGCCCGGTTCCACGTTCAAGGTGATCACCGCCGCGGCGGCGCTGGAGACAGGGTGCGTGACGCTTGCCGATACCTTTAGCTGTCCCGGGTTTATCGTGGTGGACGATCGAAAGATACGCTGCCATAAAGTGGGCGGCCACGGCGCGGAGGATTTCACAAAAGGAATCTGCAACTCCTGCAACCCCGTGTTTGTCACCCTGGGGATGAGAGTCGGCGCCGAGAGATATTATGACTGCCTGAAACAGTTCGGGCTTTTGGAGAGAACGGGCGTCGATCTGCCCGGTGAGGCGGGTACGATCATGCATCAGAAGGACGCCATCGGCAACGTGGAACTTGCCACCATGTCCTTCGGGCAGTCTTTCCAGATCACACCCCTGCAGCTTGCCGCCACGGTATCTTCCCTTGTCAATGGAGGAAGAAGGATTACGCCCCATCTCGCGGTGCGGGCGGTGGATGAAACGGGAGCCCAGGTGGAGAGTTTTGAGAAGGAGAAGGGCAGACAGATCGTGTCGGCGGAAACTTCTGAGACATTGCAGATGCTGCTGGAAAAAGTGGTTTCCGAGGGAGGCGGCTCCAAAGCGCAGATAGAGGGCTACAGTATCGGCGGAAAGACCGCGACGAGCCAGACACTGCCGAGAGGAAGCGGCAGATATATTGCCTCTTTCGTGGGTTTTTCTCCGGCGGATGATCCCAAAGTACTTGCGCTGGTGGTGATCCATTCTCCCCAGGGAACTTACTACGGCGGACAGATCGCCGCACCGGTGATCCGACAGCTTTTTGAAAATGTGCTTCCCTATTTGGAAAAATAAGCTTATAATCGGTATAGAAAAAATAAGCTGAGGAGAGGCTGTAGCCATGAGACAAACTGTTATATTACCGGTAATCATATCTTTTGCGGTCAGCGCCCTGTTAGGGCCGGTCGTCATTCCCTTTCTGCGCAGGCTGAAAGTCGGGCAGACGGTCAGGGATGAGGGGCCCAAAGAGCATCTGAAGAAAAACGGGACGCCCACCATGGGCGGTATATTGATCATGATAGCGGTAGTTGTCACATCACTGCTTTATGTAAAGGATTTCCCGAAGATCATTCCGATCCTGTTTCTGACGCTGGGCTTCGGGATGATCGGCTTTATAGATGACTATATCAAAGTGGTGCTGAAACGTTCCATGGGGCTTCGGGCGTGGCAGAAGATGCTGGGACAGTTTGTGGTGACGGGTATTTTTGCCTATTATATTACGAACTATACGGATGTGCCGCTTGCCATGAAGATTCCCTTCTGGGCGGGACATTATCTGGATTTTGGTATATTTAATATACCTATATTATTTTTTATCGTGATCGGAACGGTAAACGGGACTAATTTTACCGACGGCCTGGACGGCCTGGCATCTTCCGTCACGGTGATCGTCGCCACGTTTTTTACGGTGGTGGCAATCGGAGTGGGGAGCGGCATAGAGCCCATCACCTGTGCGGTGGCGGGGGCGCTGCTTGGATTTTTGCTGTTTAATGTCTATCCGGCAAGCGTGTTTATGGGAGATACGGGTTCCCTGGCGCTGGGAGGTTTTGTGGCTGCTGCCGCATATATGCTGCAGATGCCGCTGTTTATCGCGATCGTCGGGTTTATCTATCTGGCGGAAGTGCTGTCGGTTATTCTGCAGGTGGGCTATTTTAAGATGACGGGCGGAAAGCGGATCTTTAAGATGGCGCCGATCCATCATCATTTTGAACTCTGCGGCTGGTCCGAGACAAAAGTGGTGACGGTATTTTCGATTGTGACCGCCTTACTGTGCCTTGTCGCCTACGCAGGGATCTGAAAACCTGAGGAGCCATGCGGCAGAATGCGTCGGCAGCTTGTGCAGGCCGGCATTCTGGCATAGGGCGATCAGCCCCCATCGAAAAGGAGCGAAGCGAGTTTGAGATGGCATGGCGCCGAGGCTGAAGAAGTATGAGAAAGGACAAAAGTATCATGGAACTGGCGGGAAAAAAGGTATTGGTTGTGGGCTGCGGGAAGAGCGGCATAGGTTCTGCCGTATTTTTGCTGCAGGAGGGAGCTGATCCGATCCTGTTTGACGAGAGCGAGAAGCTGACGGCCGAAAAAGTCAGAGAGAGCCTTCAGAGAAAAATAGAGGAACTGGGGCTTGGCAGAGGTATAAAGGCAGGCGGGGAGGAAAAAGCGGTTTCCTCCGGGGACCTTGCGGCGGCGGAAGCGGAACCGGATTGTAAAAATGAGATCAGGGTAAGGGTGGTTTTTAAAACCCTGCCGGAGGAAGTCAGAGAAGAGACGGATTTGCTGATCTTAAGTCCCGGTGTTCCGGCGGATACGCCCTTTGTGGAAAGTTTCCGTAAGAGAGGCATACCGGTCTGGGGCGAGATCGAGCTGGCTTATCAGAGGGAGCGGGGGCAGGTCATAGCCATCACCGGGACCAACGGAAAGACCACCACTACGACACTTGTGGGAGAGATCATGAAGCGGCATTTTGAGACCTCCTTTGTCATGGGAAATATCGGTTATCCCTATACGGATATCGCGGGAAATACCACCGAACATTCCGTGACGGTGGGAGAGATCAGCAGCTTTCAGCTTGAGACCATGGAACGCTTTCATCCGCGGGTGTCCGCAATCCTGAATATCACGCCGGATCATTTAAACCGCCATCATACGATGGAGAATTACATAGCGGCAAAAAACAGTATCACAAAAAATCAGGACAAAAATGATTTCTGCATCCTGAATTATGACAATGAGGAAACCAGAAAGCTTGGGGAGCGGTGCCCCGCAAAGGTACTCTGGTTTTCGACATCCTCCGAGCCGGGGGAGGGCGCTTTCCTGCGGGGGAATGATATTTGCCTTGGGCGGGGCGGGAGCGTTTCAAAACTGATGGATATCCGCGATATGAAGCTGGTGGGCATGTGCAATGTGGAAAACGTGATGGCTGCGATCCTGATATCGGAGGCGATGGAGATTCCGAGGCAGGAATATCTGGATGTGATCAGGCAGTTTCGGGCGGTGGAACACAGGATCGAGTTTGTGGAGGAAGTAAAGGGCGTTGCCTACTACAATGATTCCAAGGGAACCAATCCCGATGCGGCGATCCAGGCGATCCGCGCCATGAGCCGGCCGACGATACTGATCGGCGGCGGTTATGATAAAGGAAGTGATTATGATGAGTGGATAGAAGCTTTTGCGGGAAAGGTGAAGCTTCTTGTGCTGATCGGTGCCACCAAGGAGAAGATTGCGGCCTGCGCAAGGGCTCACGGCTTTTCGGACATTGTGTTTGCGGAAAGCTTTGAGGAGGCTTTCGGGCTCTGCACGGAGCATGCAAAGCCGGGCGATGCGGTGCTCTTATCTCCCGCCTGCGCGAGCTGGGGGATGTTCCCGAACTATGAAGAGCGGGGGCGGCTTTTTAAAGAATTAGTATATCAGGTAAAAGAGAGGGCATAGATGGCAACCAGATTCAGAACTCTACAGGGGGGCAGAGGGCAGTCGAATAAGAATAATGAAACCTATTTTGATTACAGCCTGTTGTTTACGGTATTGTTTCTGATAGGATTCGGGCTTATGATGATCTATTCGAGCAGTTCCTACAGGGCGAACCTGGACTATGAGGACAGCGCCTACTTTCTGAAAAAACAGCTTCAGGCAGCGCTTCTCGGGATTGCGGGCATGATCGTTGTCTCCCGGATTCCCTATCATTTCTGGGAGAAGCTGGCGGTGCCGGCTTACTTTGCCTCGATGGCGCTGATCCCTCTTGTGCTGACGCCTCTGGGATATTCTTCCCACGGCGCAAGGCGCTGGATCAGGATTCTCGGCTTTTCCCTGCAGCCTGCCGAGGTAGCAAAGCTGGGGATGGTTATCTTTCTGGCATGCCTCGTGTGCAAGATGGGGAAACGTATCCGCACGATGAAAGGGTTTTACGCCCTCTTAATACCGCCGGGCATCATTGCGGTGATGGTCTGGAAGATTACCCAGAATATGAGTTCGGCTATTATTATTCTGGGGATCGCGGTGCTGATGATCTTTGTGGCAAGCCCGGATTATAAAAGGTTTGTGATTATGGCGGTGCTGGGGAGTGCGGGTGCGGCGCTGATTGTTTTTGCCATCGTAAAGATCGCAAATTCCCCGGAACTGACGGAAAAGCTGGGCTTTCGGGGACTTCGTATTCTGGCGTGGTTAAATCCCGAGGCGTATGCGGACGGAAAGGGCTTTCAGACGCTGCAGGCGCTCTATGCCATCGGTTCCGGCGGCATCTTCGGCAAAGGGCTCGGGGAGAGTATCCAGAAGCTTGGGTTTCTGCCGGAGGCGCAGAATGACATGATTTTTTCGATTATCTGTGAGGAACTTGGGCTCTTTGGCGCCATCGCGGTTATTTTGTTGTTCCTGCTTCTGATCTGGCGGTGCATGATCATAGCCAACAACGCGCCGGATCTGTTCGGGGCGCTTTTGGTGGTGGGCGTGATGGGGCATCTGGCGATCCAGGTCATCTTAAATATTGCGGTATGTACCAGCGTGATTCCCAATACCGGTATTTCCCTGCCTTTTATCAGTTACGGGGGCTCTTCTGTGGTGTTCCTTCTGATCGAGATCGGTATCGTGCTGAATGTGGGCAGAAGCATCAGGTTGAAGGATATATGAAGAAACTGATAAAAGGAAAAACGGAAAACAAAAAAAAGACGGAAAAAACGGTATACAAAAACCGTCATCTGGGGCTGAAAGTGGGGATGATTGTCACCGCCGCCGTGCTGTTTGCCTTACTTGGCGCCTGGTATTATATTTCGATGAACTATACCGTAAATACGGTGTACGTGGAGGGAAACGCCCATTACAGTGATGAAGAGATCGCTGAGCGGATCATGAAAGGGCGGCTGGGGCATAATTCGATTTATCTGAAGGTGAAATACCGCAATCAGGAGATCGAAAACATTCCCTTTGTCTCCGCCATAGAGGTGGAGATCGTTACGCCGGACACGGTGCGGATCAGAGTCTATGAGAAGTCCTTTGCGGGATATGTGTCCTATCTGGGGCGGTACATGTATTTTGACAGGGACGGGACCATTGTGGAGAGTTCGGAGATGAAGACGGCGGGCGTGCCGGAGGTGACGGGGCTGAAATTCGACCATGTGGTGATGTACGAAAAGCTGCCGGTGGAAAACGAGAGCATCTTTGCCAGAATACTGGATATCACGCAGTCTCTTGGCAAATATGAGCTGAAGGCGGACAGGCTGTTTTTCGACAGGGAATACAAAGTGACGCTCTACTTTCAGGATGTCCGGGTACAGATCGGGGACAGCAGCAGTATCGACGAGAAATTTTCCAGGTTAAAGAGCATACTGCCGGAACTTGAGGGGAAGAGCGGGGTACTGCAGATGGAGAATATTACGACGGATTCCAGGATCATACCCTTTCAGGAGGATAAGAATAAGTAGAAAAAAGTGACAGGAACGGAAAAAAGTTGTTGATAAATTGAGAATTACATTATATGATAGATTAGATAAGGGTAGAAGCTTATAAGGCGAGGAGGAAGTACCTGTGTTAGAAATTAGGACAAGTGATGCCGATTCCGCTGCAAAGATTATAGTTGTCGGCGTGGGCGGTGCGGGCAATAATGCTGTAAATAGAATGATAGAAGAAAATATTACCGGTGTGGATTTTATCGGTTTGAACACGGATAAGCAGGCGCTCCAGCTCTGCAAGGCGCCGAAACTCATCCAGATCGGCGAGAAACTGACCAAGGGACTTGGCGCGGGCGCAAGGCCGGAGATCGGTGAGAAGGCGGCGGAAGAGAGCGCGGAGGAGATCGGCGCGGCGATCAAAGGCGCGGATATGGTGTTTGTCACCTGCGGTATGGGCGGCGGCACAGGTACGGGAGCGGCGCCTGTTGTGGCGAAGCTTGCAAAGGACATGGGTATATTGACGGTGGGCGTTGTGACGAAGCCTTTTCGCTTTGAGGCGAAGGTACGTATGACGAATGCGCTGCACGGTATTGAAAAGATAAAGGAAAATGTGGATACACTGATTGTGATCCCGAACGATAAGCTGCTTGAGATCGTGGACAAGCGTACCACGATGCCGGATGCCTTAAGGAAGGCGGATGAGGTACTGCAGCAGTCCGTAAAGGGTATCACGGACCTGATCAATGTGCCTTCCGTGATCAATCTGGATTTCGCGGATGTGCAGACCGTTATGAAGGATAAGGGCATTGCCCATATTGGTATCGGAGAAGGAAAGGGAGACGACAAGGCGAAGGATGCGGTAAAGATGTCCGTGGAATCTCCGCTGCTTGAGACAACGATCACCGGAGCTTCCGATGTGATCATCAACGTATCCGGCGATATCACGCTGATCGATGCCAATGAAGCCGCAAGCTATGTACAGGAGCTGGTGGGAGATGAGGTGAATATTATCTTCGGTGCGATGTACGACGCGTCCCTGACGGATTACTGTAAGATTACGGTGATCGCGACCGGACTGGAGGATGTACCCCAGAACAGACTGGGCGGCTTCTCCTACAAGACGGGCAATATCATTACGCCCTCCTCCCTGCAGAACAAAGGGATGCAGCAGGGGGCAGGACTTGGCGGTATGCCGAAGCAGGCACCGGCAGCGCCTGCGGTAAAACCTGTCGCAAGGCCCGTTCAGAGTGCGGCAAAGCCTGCGGATATCAGGAGTTCCGTGAAGGAACAGTCCCTGAATATTCCCAGTTTCTTACAGAAAAAATAGAACATAGTATGGAGAACTCTGCTTTACGGCGGGGTTCTTTTTTTATGCACACTTTTTTTTATAAGCAGCGCGCATAACGACAAAATCCACAATTCAAAGAGCGTATACTTGTATTTACCGGAAGGGGAACGGCTCTATGCGGACAGGAGGCATCGGTGCGCTACATAATTTATATCGATAAAGTCTGGCTGATGGATTTTGTCATAAGTACATATCTGTTGTTTTTGACGGGGCAGACGTACGGGATGCAAAAAAGACTAATCAGGCTGCTCGCAAGCGCTGCGGCCGGCGCGACGGTATTTACGATACTGCTTTTACTGCCCGGCATCGGATTTTTGCCGAAAATACTGATACAGACAGTGTGCGTCAATCCTCTGCTGCTCAGGGCTACATTTTCCTTTCGGACAAAAGAAATGGTTGTAAAAGCCTATGCCTGTATGCATGGCTACGGACTTCTGATCGGCGGAATCACGGCATGTGTATCCGGTTATCTGCCCGGCGGACAAAGAAGGCTGCATTTTTGGGAAATACTCTTTTTGTGTACGTTATCTGCCGGCGCGGTCAGCCTGTATCTGCTTTTACGGAAAAAGAGCAGAAAAGAAGCGGGACTCTATGCGGTGAAGATGGATTTTTACGGGGAGAAACTGGACGTAACGGGATTTGCGGATTCCGGAAACGGGCTCTATGAACCCTACGGCCGGCGCCCGGTATCCGTTCTGGAAAAGAAGGCGGCGGAAAGCTTTTTGGAGAGAGTGCCGCCGGAGAAGCATCTTCTGGTCCCTTTTCACAGTATCGGAAAAAAACACGGACTTTTGGCGGCGGTGGAGCTGCCGGGGATGGAAGTGGATGACGGGGAAGAGAAAAAAGTTTTTTCAAAAGTAGTAGTGGCACTCTCGGAGGAGGTGCGGGCGGATAAGACGGGCTATCAGGTGATTTTACATCCGGAATTTGTGAGATAGGAGGAAGAAAGATGGTTTTTAAAATGGCAATACCGGGGATGTTTCAGTTTAAAATGGTGCGCAGCAGGCAGTTTGGCTTTTTTGAGGGGGAAGGAGATATTCACTATATCGGCGGGGCGGATATCTTGCCGCCGCCTTTGGAGACGGCGAAGGAAAATGAAATGATTTTAGGACTTGGAAGCGATGACGCCAAGGAGGCGCGGACGACGCTGATCGAACATAATCTGCGTCTGGTGGTATACATAGCAAAAAAATTCGACAATACGGGGGTGGGGGTGGAGGATCTGATATCCATCGGGACCATCGGGCTGATCAAGTCCATCAATACCTTCAATCCGGACAAAAAGATCAAGCTTGCGACCTATGCATCCCGCTGTATTGAAAATGAGATATTGATGTATCTGCGGCGAAACAGCAAGACAAGGCTGGAAGTCTCGATAGATGAACCGCTGAATGTGGACTGGGACGGAAATGAACTTTTACTCTCGGATATTCTGGGGACCGAGGAGGACGTGATCTACAGGGGGATAGAATCCGAGGTGGAGCACAAGCTTTTGAAGGAGGCGATCAGCAAACTGTCGGAACGGGAGAAAACCATCATCAACCTGCGTTTTGGGCTGGATGCCAGCGTGGGGAGGGAAATGACGCAGAAGGAAGTGGCGGAACTTCTGGGCATATCCCAGTCCTATATCTCCAGGCTGGAGAAAAAGATTATGAAGCAGCTGAAAAGGGAGATCAGCAGGGAGAGCTGATGTGAAAGGGCGCCGGATGGCTGCGGCGGTGAACTCTCCCTGTCATATTATGCCACCAAGTAGCTGCGCATGATGCGGAGGGCATTTTTTTCCAGGCGGGATACCTGCGCCTGGGAGATGCCGATAATCTCGGAGACTTCCATCTGGGTTTTGCCTTCATAGAAGCGCAGGTGGATGATCTCCTGTTCTCTGTCGCTCAAGTGGCGGATCGCGTCGTTTAGGGATAAGGTCTCGATCCATTTTTCCTCGCGGCTTTTTTTGTCGCTGACCTGGTCCATGATATAGAGCGTGTCGCCGCCGTCGGTATAGATGGGTTCGTAAAGGCTCATGGGACTCTGGATCGCATCCAGGGCATAGAGAATGTCCTCCTTGGAGATGCCGATTTCCGCGGCCACCTCCTCCATGGTGGGCTCCTTCAGGTTTGCCCTGGTCATATGTTCTCTGGCATAGATGGCTTTGTAGGCGGTATCTTTTAAGGAGCGGGACACTCTGATGGAGCCGCCGTCGCGAAGAAACCGCCTGATTTCACCAAGGATCATGGGCACGGCGTAGGTGGAAAATTTCACCTGAAGGGCAGGGTTAAAGTTATTGATGGCTTTGATCAGTCCGACGCAGCCGATCTGGAACAGATCATCCACGTTCTCATTGCTGGAAGAGAAGCGTTTGATCACACTCAGAACAAGTCTTAAGTTTCCGCGGATATACTGGTCTCTTGCCGCCATATCACCGGCTTCTATCTTTGCCCAGAGCGCCTCCTTTTCCTCTTCTTTCAAAAGGGGGAGATCCGCTGTATTGACTCCGCAAATTTCGACTTTTCCCTGCATGGTATTTTCCTCCGCGTTCCGTTTTTGGTTTGGTGTTTTCGTCTTTTTTTAGGCTGTACGGATTACGCGAATTTATTCATAAAATCACATCACTTTTTTGGAAGAAATTGGGAACCTGAAAAAGATGCGCCGCATATAATACAGGAAAGCGTTTTTGGGGGAGAGAAGATGCTTTATTCGGAATTTAAGACCAAGGAAGTGATCAATATCAAGGACTGCAAGAGGCTGGGCAGAGTGACGGATTTTGAGTTTGACGAGTGCAGCGGACAGATCTGCAAGATCATTGTCTCCTGCGGCTGTTCTTTTTTTGACTGGTTTAAATGTGAATCGGATTATACGATCCTCTGGCGGGATATCAAACAGGTGGGACCGGATATCATACTGGTGGATGTGAAGGATAACTGCCATTGCAGGAGGTAGGGGATGCCGCCTGGTTAAGAGCGCCGGACGCCGGGAACGAAATAAAATACTCCGTCTCGGCGCGTCCGTCGGATAAAAAGAGCAGCGGACAGCCCGGAGGAAAAATATCTCCGGCGGGGTGCGTTTGTTGCCGTCCGCACAGAAATACCGGGAATTTCCGAACCATCTCGCGGGTTGACAGGAGGCACTTCATAATTTATACTTTTAGGGTAAGCAGCAATCTTATTTTGCCGCTTGTGAAAAGAGAATAACAGTTTCCGGCCGGGATGGATATATCCTGTCGCCGGGGCGCGGGAGGTAGGCAGATGAAGTGTCCGTTTTGCGGCCATGATAATACGAGAGTGATTGATTCAAGACCGGCGGAAGAGAATAACTCCATCCGCAGAAGGCGTGTCTGTGATGAGTGCGATAAGCGATTTACCACCTATGAGAAAGTGGAGACGATTCCTCTGATTATTATCAAAAAAGATAATAACAGGGAGACATACGACCGCTCCAAGATCGAGGCGGGCGTTCTGCGTGCCTGCCATAAAAGGCCGATCAGCGCGGTGCAGATCGAAAAGCTGGTGGATGACGTGGAGACGGAAGTGTTCAAGATGGAAGAAAAGGAAGTATCCAGCGGCGTGATCGGCGAGTATGTGATGGAAAAGTTAAAAGAGCTGGATATGGTGGCGTACGTCAGATTTGCTTCTGTCTACCGGGAGTTTAAGGATATCAATACCTTTATGGATGAACTGAAAAAGGTACTGGACAAGTAGGAAGAGAGACCGGAAGATGGAAGAAGAAAAGAAGGAAAAGCTGGAAAAAGCGAAAAAGCGCATGGAGATGATCAACAGATGCAGGCTGTTTTTTATGTTTGTGGCGATCGTGCTGCTTTTGTTTGTATTCTGGGGCGGGAAGGTCTGGGACGAGGCTGAGTGGTTTATCGACAGCCGGCAGAAACTCTATAATTTTTTGTGGTATGATATCGTCCTTTTGGTGATCGCTACCTTTGCCAAGCTGTTTTCGGCGATGAAATATAACGCTGCGGTGCGGAAGATGTAGCGGTTTAAGATGATTTTTCGGGGCGCTCCCGCTTTGTGCGGGGGTGCTTTTGGCGTAAGAGATATTTGATGCAATGATTTTTCAACCGGCAGTTTGATTCGGAGGCGCAAATATGCCCTGATCATTGTTATCGCGGTAAACGGCTCTGACATGGAGGAATAAGATGTTTTCTGCCTTTTATCCGGATGAATATCTGGATTCCACATATAAGATTGATTTTGAGGCCTTTTATAAACGGGGGATGCGGGGGATTATCTTTGATGTGGATAATACCCTGGTGCCCCATGGGGCGCCGGCGGATAAGCGGGCGGCAGAGCTGTTTGATAAGCTCCATCGTATGGGATATCGGACCATGCTTTTGTCAAACAATAAAGAGCCCCGGGTAAAGTCCTTTGCCGAAAAGGTGGGGGCGGATTATTTATATAAAGCGGGGAAGCCGAAGAGGGGAGGCTATCTGCGGGCGATGGAGCGCATGGGGACAAAGGCGGAGAGCACGCTTTTTGTGGGTGACCAGCTTTTTACCGATGTCTGGGGGGCAAAGCGGAGTAATATTTACGCCGTCCTTGTAAAGCCGATTCACCCGAAGGAGGAGATTCAGATCGTACTGAAGCGTTATTTGGAGAGGATTGTGCTGTATTTTTATCAAAGGAGAGAGAGACGGCGCCAGCAAAAGAGGAGAAAAGTTTTATGACGATAGATGCAGAAACAAAGGTATGCGGGCTGATCGGCTATCCGGTGGGGCATTCCGTGTCGCCGGTGATCCACAATAATCTGGCGGAGCATTACGGGCAGAATCTGGTGTATGTGCCTTTGCCGGCAGCACCTGGAAAGCTGGGAGAGGCGCTGGCGGGAGCGGATGCCTTTGACTTTCTGGGAATGAATGTAACGGTGCCCTATAAAAGTGAGGTGATTCCCTACCTGAAGGGGATCGATCCTCTGGCTAAGCGGATCGGCGCGGTCAATACGCTGGTGCGCACGGAGGGCGGTTATAAGGGTTATAATACGGATATGCCGGGGCTCTACCGCGCCATGTGTGCGGACGGCGTCAGGATAGCCGGGGAGGAAGTGATCCTGCTGGGGGCAGGCGGCGTGGCAAGGGCGATTGCCTTTTTGCTTCTTGAGAAAGGGGCGGCATGTGTACATATTCTGAACCGGAGCAGGGAGAGAGCGGTTTTTCTGGCAGAGGAAGTGAATGAGGCGGCAGAGGAAGGCTATGGCGGTGGACGGAGCGGTTTATTTGCGAGGGCATATACGCCGGAGGAATACAAAAACCTGGATCAGAGTAAAAAGTATATTGTGATACAGGCGACGAAAGTCGGTATGTATCCCCGGACGGACCATGCCGTGATAGAGGATGAGGCGTTTTATGATCTGGTAAAGATCGGCTATGATGTGATCTTTAATCCGCTCGAAACCCGTTTTATGCAGCTTGTGAGGGCGCGGGGAAAGGAGGCCTTCCACGGGCTGAAAATGCTGCTCTATCAGGGGATCATCGCCTATGAACTGTGGAACGGCGTTCAGGTTTCCGAAAAAACGGCACAGGAAATTTACCATAAAATGGAAGCCGCGCTGGGGGTGTGAAGATGGACAGGAAAGAGGAACATGTGATTTTAATCGGTTTTATGGGCAGCGGCAAGAGCAGTACCGGAGTGGCCCTGTCCTATCGGCTGCAGCGCACCGTTCTGGACACCGATAAACTGATTGAGAAGCAGGAGGGCAGGAGCATCTCGGAGATTTTCCGGAAAGAGGGGGAGGCGTATTTCCGGGAGAGGGAGACGGCGCTTTTGCGGGAGTTGAAAAAGGAGAAAGCAAAGCAAATTTTTTCCACGGGAGGGGGGATGCCGCTGAGGGAGGAAAACAGGGCATTGCTCTCGGAACTCGGGACGGTGGTATATCTGAGCGTTTCTCCGGAGACGGTGTATGAGCGCCTTAAAGGGGATACCACAAGGCCGCTTTTGCAGGGGGATAATCCGCTGCAGAAGATAAAGACATTGCTTGCCGAGCGGGAAGAGTTCTACAGACAGGCGGCGGATATGGTGATCAGGTCGGACGGTAAGAATACAACCCAGGTGGCGGATGAGATTATGGAATTATTATGAGGAAAAAGTGCCGGGAAAGGATGAGAGGGAGGAACATATGAAAATTTTGATTTTAAACGGACCGAATCTGAATTTTCTCGGGATTCGGGAGAAAAATATTTACGGTACGAAAAATTATGACGATCTGCTTCGGATGATTGCGGAGAAGGGGGAGAAGGA
>JAAWOG010000061.1 GCA_022799355.1 Lachnospiraceae bacterium
ATGTAGGGCGCAAAATGCCAGTGAGCATTTTAAGAATGGTAGATTTGCCTGCTCCATTCGGTCCCAGCAATCCGTAGACAGAATTTCTCTGAATGTTCAGAGATACATTGTTTACCGCTGTCTGCCCTTTGAAATTTTTACAGAGGTTTGTTGTTTTCAAAATCATATCCATAATCATCATGTCCTTTCATTTAATCCTATCAATAGCATAGAGGATATTTTTGAAGATTTCATAAAGAAAATGGAATTTTGACGAGAAATCAAAAGGAATTATTTAAGTCAATATATAGAACTGTATAGACATACCCAAAAAGAAAGATGAACAGTAAAATGTAATAGGATGAATGAATATAGCAAAAAGACCAGTACCACGATACGATTTTAAGGCTTTGGGGGAAACGATCAAGACAGCCCTCACCTCCCCTTCATCCCTGATAGATATTCCCGAAGTTTATAAAAATTTTGAATTATAAATATGATAGCAGACAGAACAAAATTTTCAACAGGTTGACCTCCAATGGCTATATTTTGACCTCGAATGACCATATTTTGACCTCGAAAAAGCAAATAGTATATTTTCTATATTTATATTCCCCCCATTTTTTGCATAAAAAAGACATCCCGCAAAATCTTCTGACAGGATGTCTTATAAACTTATTTTTTATACTTCAAACTATGATCCAATTCCTTCACATACCGCAGTTTTTCCCTGTTTCTTATGCGGACCATGCCACAATCTCTATCATCCCCATGCTCTCATCCCATCCGAGCACTTCAAAATAGTAACGTGTATCAGAATTTCCTACGGTATCGCCCATCCGCAGCGCAGCTACTTCGCTGTATGCATTCTGCTCAATATTGTAAGGCTCCAAGAATCCTGTACCCCAGCCCGTACCGGTATACCCATCCATATAATTGTACCATTCATATATATTATGCGCTCCGATCGTCTCATCCCAGTTTCCTTTCAGGCTCGGATCCCATGTGATGCCGTTCGCCTCTATGATCGTGCAGTAGATCATCAGCAGTTCATTGATGGTATAGCCTTTTGGGGATGCCGGTGCAGGCAGTTCGGGATACACGTACTCCGCCGACAGAGGCGCCCTTCCCTCCGCCTTTCCAAAGGCCGCATAGTGCTGATATAACAGCCAGGTATCCCTCCCGAATACAGGCATCAGATCCATATTGGATTCCACATAGTAATCACTGTCAAACAGTACGCCGTCCGGCATCCTTGCCGGTATTGCCTCCGCCGTCATCCCGCTCCCGGCAAATATCGCCGCGGCCATCACTGCCGCCATTACCTTTTTCCCCACTCTTTTCAAGTTCTTCATTCTTTCTCCCTCCTGAAATATCAACATGATTTATCTACCTGAAATACTTAACTCCCGCCTCAAAGATCCTCATATCCTGCTCGCCGTAAATATTGACCGCAACTCCGTCTCCGCGGCGCTCCGCATGCGCCATCTTGCCAAAGCACCTGCCGTCCGGCGAAGTGATGCCTTCTATCGCGCGGTAAGAGCCGTTGATATTGTACTCCTCATCCATGGACACATTGCCGTCCATATCCGCATACTGGGTTGCCACCTGTCCGTTTGCAAACAGTTCTTCCAGCCACTTATCATTTGCCACAAAGCGCCCTTCCCCGTGGGATACCGGATTCACATAGGTCCTTCCCGGCTCCGCCAGCGACAGCCAGGGGGATTTATCGGAAACCACTTTGATATACGCCATCTTGGAAATATGGCGGTTTATCGTATTAAAGGTCAGCGTCGGAGAATTTTCATCCTGCCCGATAATCCTGCCGCAGGACAAAAGCCCCAGTTTGATCAGCGCCTGAAAGCCGTTGCAGATACCAAGCGCAAGCCCGTCTCTTTCCTCCAGGAGCTTTCGTACCGCCTCCTTGATCTTCTCATTTCTAAAAGCCGTGGCGAAAAACTTGGCGCTGCCGTCCGGCTCATCCCCCGCGGAAAAGCCTCCGGGGAACATAATGATCTGCGCCTGCGAGATTGCTTTCTCAAACACTTCCACGGACTCCCGGATATCCTCCGCCGTCCGGTTCTTAAACACTTTTGTTACCACCTGCGCCCCTGCGTTTTTGAACGCTCTCTCGGAATCATACTCACAGTTTGTTCCCGGAAAGACAGGTATAAAGACGGAAGGCCTTGCCACTTTATGTTTGCAGACATAGACGGAATCGGCTTTATAAACCGGGCTCTCCACTTTAGAATCATCCTGCACCGCCTTATAAGGGAATATCTTATCCAGCGTTTTCTTCCAGCCGGCAAGCGCCTCCTCTATGGAAATCTCCACATCGCCGTAGACAAAGGCAGGCTCCTTCGCCACCTCCGCTATCACACGATAATCCACATCCAGATCGTCCGCCAGTTTTTCAAGTTCCTCCAGCTTTTCGCTGTCTGCCTCCGCCACAATATTACCAAGCCCGCAGGCAAAAAGTTCTTCCTCATCTATCTTATCCGTATCAAAGCGCACGCCCAGCTTATTCCCGAAAGCCATTCGGGATACCGCCGCGCACAGCCCTTTCGCATCCACCGCATAGGCGGAAACCAAAAGCCCTGCCCTGATCAGCGCCGTAATGCCGTCATAGAGTTCCAGCACATTGACATAATTCGGCACATCATATTCATCCACATCTATCTTAAAGTAAACCAGCTTATTTCCCGCCTTTTTCAGTTCCGGCGTCAGAATATCCCGTCCCTTCGCCACATCCACCGCAAAGGAAACCAGCGTGGGAGGCACATCGATATCCTGGAAGGTACCGGACATGGAATCTTTGCCGCCGATGGAAGGCAGACTGAAGCCCACCTGGGCATCATACGCACCAAGCAGCGCCGCGAAAGGCTGGCTCCATCTCTCCGGACGCTCGTTCATCCTGCGGAAATACTCCTGGAAGGTAAAGCGGATTTTCCGGCTCTCGCCTCCCGCCGCCACGATCTTCGCCATGGACTCCGTCACCGCATAAATCGCCCCATGATAAGGACTCCAGGAGGAAATCTCAGGATCAAAGCCGTAGGCCATCAGCGTCACGGCGTCCGTTTTTCCCGATAATACGGGGAGTTTCGCCGCCATCACCTGTGTCTCGGTAAGCTGGTATTTCCCACCGTAGGGCATCAGCACACTGGCTGATCCGATGGAAGAATCAAACATCTCCACCAGCCCCTTCTGGGAGCAGACATTCAGATCCGACACCTCCGTCAGCCACGCCTTTTTCAGATCCCCCGCCTGCAGCGCCTCCTCCACCGCCGGAATTGCCACTTTCTTCAACCGGTTTTCTTCCTTTGAGGGAATCGCTACTTTTACGGACGTCTCCTGATGGGCGCCGTTGGTATCCAGGAACGCCCTGGCAATATTGACGATCTCCTTTCCTCGCCATTTCAGGATAAGGCGCGGCTCCTTTGTGACCTCCGCCACCACAACGGCTTCCAGATTTTCCTCCGCCGCGAAAGCAAGGAACTCCTCCGCATCCTCCGGGGAAACCACCACCGCCATACGCTCCTGGGACTCGGAGATCGCAAGCTCCGTGCCGTCCAGCCCGGCATACTTTTTCGGTACCTTGTCAAGATCCACGATCAGTCCGTCAGCAAGCTCCCCGATCGCCACGGAAACACCGCCGGCGCCGAAGTCATTGCACTTTTTGATCAGTCCGGAAACCTCCTTCCGTCGAAACAGCCTCTGAATCTTCCGCTCCGTGGGCGCGTTGCCTTTCTGCACTTCCGCCCCGCAGACCAAAGTGGACTCCTCGGTGTGTGCCCTGGAAGAACCGGTTGCGCCGCCGCAGCCGTCACGCCCCGTCCTGCCGCCCAGCAGAATGATGCAATCCCCGGGATCGGAATTTCCCCTGATGACATTCCTTCTCGGCGCCGCCCCCATGACCGCGCCGATCTCCATCCGCTTTGCCACATAGTTGGGATGATAGATTTCCTTCACATAGCCTGTCGCAAGCCCCACCTGGTTCCCGTAGGAGGAATACCCCTTTGCCGCGCCGCGCACCAGCCGCGCCTGGGAAAGTTTTCCCTTCAATGTCTGAGAAGCGGGCACGGTGGGATCTGCCGCCCCCGTGATTCTCATCGCCTGATATACATAGCCTCTGCCCGATAAGGGATCTCTGATGGCGCCCCCAAGACAGGTGGCCGCACCGCCGAAGGGTTCTATTTCCGTAGGATGATTATGGGTTTCGTTTTTGAAAAATACCAGCCACTCCTCAGAGATGGGACCGTCGCCGTAATCGATCTCCACCGGCACCACAATGGAGCAGGCGTTGATCTCATCGGAAACCTCCATATCCTCCAGCTTTCCCTCCGCCCGCAGCTTTTTCATCGCCATCAGCGCAATGTCCATTAAGCAGATAAACTTATCGTCCCTCCCCGCGTAGAGTTCTTCCCTTGTATCGAGATAACTCTGCCAGGTCATCTGAAGGGGCTCCTTATAATACCCCTCGCCAAATTCCACTTCCTTCAGTTCCGTCGCAAAGGTGGTATGGCGGCAGTGGTCGGACCAGTATGTATCCAGCACCCTGATCTCCGTCATGGAAGGATCTCTCTTCTCCTCCTCCCGGAAATAACGCTGGATATGCAGAAAATCCCGGAAAGTCATGGCAAGGTTCAGCGAAAGGTAACGCTTCTTCAATACCGCCTCCGCTTCCCCGCAAAAACCCTCCAACATTTTCACGTCTTCCGGCTCCTCATATACCGCCGTCAGTGTATCCGGCTTCTCCATACCGGTCTCCCTCGAGTCCACCGGATTAACGCAGTAATTTTTAATCTGCTCAAACTCCTGATCGGAAAAGCTGCCGCTGATCATATAGGTCACCGCCGTCCGGATCACCGGCTCCTCATCCTCTTTCAAAAACTTCACGCACTGCAATGCGGAATCCGCCCGCTGGTCGAACTGCCCCGGCAGGTATTCCACGCTGAATACCCTCGCCCCTTCGGGAATTTCCGGCTTTTCCTCATAGTACACATCCACCGGAGGTTCCGAAAAGACGCATTTCTTCGCCGCCAGATATACATCATCGCTCAGATTCTCCACATCATAGCGGATCAAAATCCTCACGGACTCCACGGAATCGATCTGCAGATAACTTTTGATCTCCTCCATCAGCTGATTTGCCGCCGCCGCGAAAGGCGCTTTCTTTTCCACATAAAGTCGTTTCACGTTTCCCATCTTTGAGATATTTTCCTCCTTCATATAGAATGCCCCAGAGCTTTTTAGCCCTGAAGCACTGCTTTATTCCTCTATCACAAGTCCCTGCATAATCATATACAGTTCGTTGTCTATTGTCTCACCTGATATTCCCATGGTCAGAGAAGCTACTTTCAGCCCCTCCAGTACATACATGATGTTCTTTGCCGCGATACGCGCATCCACATCATAAAACTCTCCGTTCTCTATCCCCATCCGGATCAGCTTCTCCAGGATGGTCACCCCCGCCGTAAACTGTTTTTTTAAAATCGCGTTTTTCGGATTGGCAAAAGCGTACTCGTAAGTGGCTGCGGTCAGCGTTTTTCTGCTGAGCAGGATCTCCTTTTTCTGTTCCTTTAAAAACAGCGCCAGAATCTCCGCCGCCGCCGCGTCCTCCCCGACACTCTCGGAAAATACATCGTCCGCTTCCTCGGACTCCGCCGCCAGCACTTCCAGAAAAACCTCCTCCGTACTTGAAAAGTACAGATACAGGCCGCCTCTGCTGATTTCACAGGCATCCACAATATCCTTCATCGTAACGCTGCGGAACCCCTTCTCCACAAACACTTCTTTCGCTTTTTCCAGTATGAACCGTTTCTTTTGTAACGACCGCTCTCCCATATCTACCTTCTCTTTCAAAGCCTGTAACTGTCAGCCCGTGCCTTTTTCACACGATCCGCCATCCCTGTTTTTTGCCCTACGGCTCCAGCAGTTCCCGCAGTTTATATAATATTTCCAGAAACACACCGTTCTCCA
Source organism: Lachnospiraceae bacterium (assembly GCA_022799355.1). Lineage (GTDB taxonomy): Bacteria > Bacillota > Clostridia > Lachnospirales > Lachnospiraceae > 1XD8-76. The sequence continues at coordinate 5,959 of JAAWOG010000061.1, forward strand.
CCGCTTCAGCCCATAAAACGCTCTTTGTCATCCCGCCCAGCACATATCTCGAAAGGATGCCCGATAACAACTCCATATCCCGCAGCGTGGCATTCGCAATCGCTTTCTTCTCCTGCTGCACGCCTCTGATCCGGTTCCTGTTATAGACATACTGATAGTTGCGCGTCATGAACTTTGTCCCCTTCGCCGCCTTGACAAAGCCAAGCAGCGTGGAATCATAGACCGGGAACGTAAACGTCGTCTTTTCCACGCCCTCCCCCTCGTAGCTGTTCATCACCTTATCACCGCGTTTTTGCTCCAGCCAGGAAACATAGCGCACAAGGAGCCTTGCATCCGGCTGATACTCAGCAATCGTATTTTTTCTAAGATCGATATCCGCCTCATGCGGGTTGTCATGTAATAGCATACTTTTTTTACCTCGCTTTTTTTATCATATCAAAAAATAAAGAAAAAGTACAGAAAGACTTCACAAAAAAGTTGCTAATTAGTATAATGAAGAAAAAAGGTTTTCTAAAAACAGATAGGAAGGTATTTTATGGCATCAAAACGCATCCCCGCTGGGCAGACTTTTATTCAGGCAGGACAGGCACTGGAATGTTTCTGGTATATTACCGAAGGAAGTATGCAGGCGCAGTTTCCCGGTGGATTTATCACACTGGAAAAAGGCGATATTGTCGGTATCTGCGATTTCAACCGGCAGACGCATACGCTGTCTTATCAGGCGGTCACGGACTGTATGATCATTCCCTATGGTTCTCCCGCCGTGCTGATCAGAACAAAATTCTTTGAGGAGCATATTGACAACCGTACCCGGTTTGCCGTGACAATGAACCGGTTTGTGCGCAAGACTCTGGAAAAATATACGATCACCTGGAGATCCTGCAAACAGCTCTATGACTTTCTGAGTTCGTCCTACGCTTCCTACCGGAAGCTGTGCGAAGAACTCCATATCGTAATCAAAGCGCTCCCCGGTATCGATACCCTAGAGCCCATGGAAAGCGATCTCACGCCGGCGCTGTGGCAGACCTCCTATTATGCTGGGCTGCACAATATCCTGTTAAATAAAACGGCTGCTCCCATTCTGCAGGAAAACCAGTTTGTTCCGGGTTACCTTTATCATGCCATGGGGGACATTCACACCCTGCTTGGAAAATTTCAGTCTGTCTATGATTATGCCAAAGAAATCTCCTATCTGCTTCTGAACGAGGACAGACTTGATTTATTTGACCTGTTTACAGGCATGTATTTCCGGATCGGCATGCAGCATCCGAGAAGTTCCGCGATCTCTCTTGCCATAGAAACCATCTGTTCCCATGTGGAAAAACAGCCCGGCATCCCGCCCCACCTTGCCGAGGGCAGGCTGCAGGAATATCATTCTCAGATGGAAAATATGAAAAAGCTGATGGATAATCCTGCCATATCGGATATTCAGGCTGATTTCCAGAAGGATTATTCCCTGCCCGGCAAGCTGGCGGGTTCCGTGGACATTATCCTGGAATACGCGGACTGCACGCCCGAAGTCACCAGCGCCATGAAGAATGCTCTGGCTTCCTACAAGCAGCTTCCCGATAAAAATGCCACCACGCCGGAAGTCATGAAACTCAGACAGACTCTGACCAAATATTTCTATGAGATCTACTCCGCCGCCTTCCAGGTCAGCCTGATGGATGAAAATATTCCGCCCATTTTAAAGATGTTCTTCAACTTCGGATATATGGACGCGGATCTGTGCGGTATGGACAACGCCTGCTATCTGTATCAGAACGTGCAGCATTACTCCGGTTCCGCGGAGCACGGTATTTATACCACCCACGAATGGCTTAAGGCCATTTATGCGGGGGAAAAAGAGCCCAGTATCAACGAACTCGATGTGGACTATGAAAAGCATGTCCAGACCATGAAAAACGAAGGTACCATCAACGCGGAAACCGCGAAGCAGATGCTGGAGGACAGAGCCCAGAAAGTACTGTTCGAGCTAGATAACATGTTCCCCAGGGCAAGTAAGATCACAAGCGGCAAGCCCGCCGTATTCTGCCCGATTCTTTCCGAACATGAGTTTATCCGCCAGCCCGAGGACGCTCTGCTCTACCCCGATCTGATCGTTAAGGTGCTGGAATCCATCCGGGGAGCGGACTACACCGTCTTTGCCAGAACAAACCTTACCATGCTCTCCCAGAAAGAGAACATTCATGACTTTTTCAATGTGGAGATCATGCCGGATATTATCCTGATGCCGGTGATCGGTATGAGGGGCGCCATGTGGCAGGAGATCGTCGGCAGAAGCCGTATGACTGCCGCCCGCATGATGCTGCCGATCTTCCAGCTTGAGGACCTTCAGAAGATCATGATACGAATGATCGGCGAGTACCGCTGGGAGATGTGCAAGCGTGTCCAGGGAGCAAGATGGAACGATGTGACCGAGCCTTCCCTCACCAGCCTGTACTACGACTTTTTGCAGTTCTACCGCAAAAATCCGGAGCTCTCCACCGACACGAAGGAGAAGATCAAGACCGGGCTGCAGAAGTGCAAAAACAACTTTAAGGAGTACTTCCTGAACGACTACGCTACGTACATCCTCTTTGAGAGCAAGGGTTCGCCCCATCTGACCAAGAATGCCCGGGCTATCCTGTTCAGCCAGTGCCCGCTGTCTGCGCCGATCCGCAAGACGCTCTCCTCCAATCCTATCTATCAGGAGCTTTTGGAGGCACACGGCAGAAGCGTTGCGGAACGCTGCAAGAAGCTGGATAACCTGAGCAAGAAGCTGATCGCCAAACAGGAGAAAGTGCCTGAGGTACTGGATCAGGAGATCGAATTTACAAAAAGATAGTACTCTCACAACCGAACAAACAATAAGAACGCAAAATCCCTCCCATCCGCCGCATTTTAGGGCAGACGGGAGGGATTGTTTTATTTCCTGTCAATCGCCGCTCCCTGATAGACATACTGCATTTCGCTGATATAATCCGTCATATTGTCGCCGTTATACTTTTCCGCAAAGACTTTCAGGATATAGCCCTCTTTGTCGTATTCGGAGGGCCAGTTGATCGCTATGGTGCCCACTCCTCTCTCCGTGGCATCCACGAGTCTGTCATAGCCCACGATCTCTCTGTTGTGTTCCGTCAGGAGAACGGCGGAAAGATAACAGTTTCCTGTGGAATATAATTCTTTATAGTCAAAGCAGACCGCACCGCCGTCCCTGCGTATATTGCTGATCTCCGGCTCCCGCATGCCGTTGGGATTCGTCTTTTCATCATAGGGATTTTTGATCGTCAGCTTCCAGGCGTCCACCTCTTTCTGAACAACCGGACGAATACCGTTCCCATTCTCAAAGGCGGAGTCTTTGCCGCCCACCGCCGCACTGATAAAGACGATATTTTTCAAATCCACCATGTTCATGCTGCCGTCCGTCACAGACTGCAGATCCATCACCCTTTTTCTGACGCCTCTGTCATATCTGTAGGCATCCGTCACCCGGTAGAGCACCGGAGGCACAAGAGATAATGGAGTTGCCGTCTGTGTGCTGTCCTGCCATGCATAGCAGTCGCTGTAAACCACATAGTCTCCCTCCCAGCTCTTAGCCGTCACCACAGGATCTTCGATTCCCTTTGTCCGAAGCCGTATCGCCATCTCAGGCGCCGCCTTGGCCGTCAGCCCGGGCGCCATCCCGGACAGGATAATCCCGCACAGCGCCGCCGCCAGAAGCCTTCCGCATCTTTTATGATCTTTTTTCATACTCTCATGATCCTTTCCTCTGTTTCTGCCTCACCATCCTGTTTCACTACCTCTTTCCGTATACTCTCCAGCAAAAACCCCTTTATCTGCTCCGGTGTACACTCTCCCGGTTCCTCTTCCTTCATGCCGGCATAGTAGGCAATGTAGTTAAATATCTTTCCTGTCAGGGTGAGTACGATATATTCATTCGGATATTCCTCCTTTAACTCACCCCCCCGTTTTCCCTCTTCGACGATGCCGCGCAGGCGCTCAGCCATACCTCCCTTTCTCTTCCTCCGGAACATGGGATAAAAGAAAAAGATATTGCAGATCTCCTCAAGCGCTTCCTTCCTGATCTTTGTCATAACGCCATCTAACAGGTCAAACAGGCAGCTTATCTTTTCCATAAAGCCGTTCTGCCGTGACAGTTCCTCCTGTATGCTCTCCGACCAGCTTTTCTGATAATAATCCAATGCATCCATCAAAAGGTGTTCCCTGCTCTTAAAATATTCATAGGCAGTTCCCTTGCCGATTCCCGCTCTCCCGGTGATCTCGGAAACCTTCATCTTCCCAACCTCTCTTCCCTCCAGCAAAAGCTCCATCACAGCCCTGTAGAGAGCCTCCACCTTGGGGGAGAGTTTTTCTTCCTTATTCATCTTTTCAATGTCCGCCCCTCTTTGTTCTCTTTTGATTATAACAGTGAAGCCTTTAGACTCCACTGTTACTTACTTTTCTGCCTAATCTTCCGCTTTTCTTTCTTTTTTCAGCTCCTTTTCTCCCTGCGGCGCTCTTTTCTCTCCAGCCGCTTTTCCTTTCTGTTTCTCTTTCTGTCCTTCTTTGCCCCCTTATCGATGATCAGATAGATCGTGGGGATCAAAATCAGCGTCAGCACCGTGGAAACCAGCAGGCCGCCGATAATAACCAGCGCCATGCCCTGCATCATCTCTCCGTTTGTCCCCAGTGCCAGCCCCATCGGGATCATGGACAGGATCGTTGTCAGGGAAGTCATCAAAATTGGCCTCAGCCTTATGGCGCCCGTCTCAATCAGCGCATCCTCCAGCGGCATCTCCTGCTTTAACTGGTTGGTGGAGTCCACATATAAAATACCGTTGTTTACCACAATACCCATCAGCATCAGAAAGCCCATCAGAGAGACCATACTGATCGTAGAATTTGTCACAAACAGGAACATAAACGAACCGATCAGCGCAAACGGTACGCACATCATCACCATAAAGGAAAATCTCGGTGATTCAAACTGGATTGCCATCACAAGGAACACCAGAAATACCGCCGTCAGAATCGCTTTGACCAGCGTGTAAAATTCCTCCATCATCATCTTTGTCATGGCGCTGCTCGCCGGTGAAACCGTATCCGGGAACACCGTATTTTCCACAATCCCATCGATCGCCGCCTGGGCCTCGTAATACCCCTCGGAAGTCGTCGTTGCGGTCAGCGATATCTGGTACTGCCCATTCTCTTTATAAATCTGCTCCTGAGCCTCCTCGTAGACGATCTGCGCGATATCCCTGAGCGGTACCGTCATCCCCGTGGGCGTCATAATATTCAGGTTCAGCAGACTGTTCATATCCTCGTAAGCGCCTTCCGGGTATTCCAGCCTCACTTCATACTCGGAACCCTCCCGGGTTACGGTCATCGCCTTTTTCCCGCCGGTAGCGTTTCCAACCGCCATCCCCACCGTGATCGGTGTCAGCCCGTACTGCATGGCGCTCAGTTCATCCACATCGATCCTGGCGCGGATACTGTCGCCTGATGTGGAGTTATCCACCTTGACTACACCGTCCACTTTCAGGAACTGTTCCTCCAGTTCATCCGCGAAGGCTTTCAGTTCATCCATATCCCTGCCCTGCAGGCTGATCCCGTAACTGCCGCCGCCCATCATCGAACTCATGCTGGAACCGGAGGAAGAAACCGTGATATCCATGCCCGGCATCTCTTTTGCCAGGACATTCCATTCGTCCACTATCTTTACGGTGTCCCTGCTTCTGTCCTTTTTCAGATAGGCGCTGATGCTGGCGCTTGTTCCGCTGACGGAATAAGCATAATGTTCCACATCCTCATCCGACGACACGATCCGTACCCACTCCTGCATCTGCTCATCGATACTCTCCAGCCTTGTTCCGGCACGGAAGCTTGCGCGGACAGACACCGTTCCCTCATCCGCCGAGGGCATCATCTCCATATTAAGCTGGGTGCCCATGACGATGGATAATACCACCATCAAAACGGTGGCGATAATCACAAGAAACCGTTTGTTCAGCAGCTTTCTCAATATCTTCTTATAGCCGCTGACCACCCAGCGAAGAAACTTATTCATCGGAATATCCTTCTTCTCCACCGGACGGAATCTGGAATAACACAAAGGCACCAGCGTCAGCGCCACGATCAGGGAGGCCATCATCGCAAATACGATCGTAAAGCCAAGCTGTACGAACAACTGCCCGGAAAGCCCCTTGCTGACCGCCAGCGGCACATATACTACGACCGTGGTAATCGTCGATGCGATAATGGAGGCTGTCACCACTTTGGTTCCCGCCAGCGCCGCCTCCTTGAAATCAGGCTTTTTCTCCTGCATACGGAAACAGCTCTCGATCACGACGATGGAAGAATCCACCATCATACCGATGGCAATGACAAGGGAACCCATTGTCACGATATTCAGCGAATACCCCATGGCATTCATCAAAATCAGTGTCACAAACAGCGACACCGGCATGGACGCCCCTACGATCAGCGACGCCTTAAAGTCCCCGAAGAACAGGAACAGGACCACCATCGACAAAACAATACCCAGAATCAGCGTCTGCCCCACCGACCAGATGGACTCTACGATACTCTCGCTGGCATCATAGGTGATGTCAAAGGCGATCGCCGGATTTTCCGCCTTAATTTCCTCTAACGCCTCTTTTACGTCATTGCAGACATTTACCGTGCCATAGCTGCTCTTTGTCTGAATGCTGATACTGATATCTTCTTTTCCATCGTATTGACTGATATAGTCAGACGCTTTGCCGGACATGGTGACATTCGCCACATCCTGCAGCGTGATCACGCTCCCCTTGCCCGTAGTCAGGGGCGCCTTGCGGAGCTGCTGCACGGTATTATAATCCTTGCCCGTGGTGATCGTCATATTCTGCTTTCCCTGGGTGACTGTCCCCGCAGGATAGCTGAAGTCTATCGTCGCAAGCATCTGCGCGATGCTGTCCATGGTCAGCCCGTACTGATTCATCAGCGTTTCATTCAGCTCCACCTTAATATATTCTTCGCTGCCGCCGCTGACCTCCACCTGCGCCACGCCCGATATCTTTTCCAGGTCCGGCACCACGGATTCTTTGATAACCTTCAACAGGTCAATATCTCCGACTTCCGTAGCCGATAAATACATGTTCGGCATACTGTTCATATTCATTTCAATGACGGTGGGGCTCCCCACATCCTCCGGCAGGCTCAGAGAAGCCGTATCCAGCGCCGAACGCAGGTCCGAATAACATTCGCTGATATCCACGCCGTACTCGTACTGGAACAGTACCTGACATACGTTTTCCATGGATATGGCGGTCACATCCTCCACGCCGCTTAAGGAAGAACCGGCGTCCTCTATGACCTTTGTCACCAGTTCATCCACCGTCTCCGGATCTGCCCCCGGGTACATCGCCATCACGATCAGCATCGGCATCTCCATACTGGGCGTCAGCTCCAGCTTAAACCCCAAAAGAGAAGAAATACTGAATACCACCAGCGCCAAAATGATCAGCACACAGGAGACCGGGCGCTTTAAAGCTGTTTTTGTCAAATTCATCTGCGCGCCCCCTATTCTGTTTTCGTGCTTTCGGTATCCCCGGCCGCTTCTTCATCCGCCTGGTCCTGAGTATCTTCCGGCTTTGCTTCCTCTTCCGCCCCCACCGCATGCAGCAGCACGCCGCCGGTGAGCTGGGGAGACCAGCTTGTCACCACGATATCGCCCAGGTTAAGCCCATCTGTCACCACAATATTGTCATCGTCAAAAATTCCCGTTGTAATCGGCGTTTTCACTGCTCTGTTGTCCACGCTGGTATACACATAGGCGCCGTCGCTGTCATAGTAGACCGCGTCGTAAGGAATGATCATCGTGTTTTCCGCACGATAGGTATCCGCGCTGACTTTCACGGACACGCCGCTGGGAAGCCGGGTGCCGTTTGCCGCCACGCAGGCTTTGATCTGAAAGAGTCCGCTCTGGGGATTGACCGAGGCACCGATCTCGGTAACCTGCGCCGTATATGTATCGCCGTTCCGCTCAAGGCTCACTTCCTGCCCGATGGAAAGGGTATTCTTTACCGCCTCGCTGACCTGAAACGTCACGGTCATCGTATTATTATTGACAATGGTATACGCCGGATTTCCCTGCGCCGCCATCCCGTTGACATCCACGTTTTTGCTCTCGATCACACCGGAGACAGGGGCTTTGACCGTACAGTAATCCAGCATCATCTGCGCCGATTCCACTCCCAGCGCCGCCTGAGAGATGCCCGTTTTCAGCGTCTCCTCGGTATTGGCTATGGTCTGATCCAACTGTTCTCTGGTCATCTCCGCCGTCTCATCCGTCAAATCCTGGCCGTCCTGTGCGGTGTGGTACGCGCTCCTTGCCGTGAGGTATGCCTGATAAGCCTGATCCCGGGCCGCGCGCGCCTGGCTCAGCGCCGACTCCGATATGCCGCTGCGATTGTTTCCGCTCACATCCCTGCCGGCATTGTCATAGGCAGAGCGCAGTTCATCATACGCATCGTCCGCCGACTCATAGGCGTCCTTCGCCATCACATAGGCGATCTGCGCCTGCTCAAAACCGCTCTTGGACTGTAACTGACTGCTCTCAAGCTGCAAATCCGTGCTGTCCTGCTGGTTCAGCAGCGTATCCATCTGGGTATCCGCCGTCTGCTGCGCGCTCTTTACCTGAAGCTGCGCCTGCTGAAGGCTCAGTCTTGCCGCCTCATCGTCTATTTTAAAGAGGACATCGCCTGCCTCCACGGTATCGCCCACCTCAAAAAAGGTCTCCGTCACCGTCCCCGCCGCGAGAGGAATGACCATCACCGTCTCTTCCGGCGAAATCATGCCCACAAAAGAGTTCGTCAAAGTGATCGTTCCCGTTCCGACGCTCTGGGTGCTGACCGTCACGGCTGTTTCCTCCTCGGTTATGGCTGCCGCTTCCTCGGCCGCGGCACCGCATCCGCCCAGAACCATCGCCGCAATCAGCATCGCTGCGATTCCTGCTGCCGTCTGTTTCCTGAATTTTCTCATGCTGCTCCTCATTTCCGCGCAGGCCTGTCTCCCCGCGCCCCTTTTTCAGTTTATGATACTGCAAATTTTCCATATCTGCAGATACCGACCGGCTGGTCGGTCACCATGTTTGATTATACGCTTTTTATTCTAAAATACAATAAACGAAATCTTAAAAAACCTTAAATTATCCCTTTCAGGATACTTTCTGCCGCAAATTTTAACAAAACAAGCGGCAAACCGCCGCTTCTTCGGCTATTTACCGCTTCTCACCTTCCTGATCTTTGTCTTAATCCTCTGCAGGGCATTGTCCGTTGCCTTCGCCGTTTTTCCGAGAACCCTTGCGATCTCCGTATAACTCATGCCGGTCAGGCACAGCTCCAGCACCTGTTTCTCAAAACTGCTCAACTCCTTTTCTATCGCCATCTCCAGACTCTCCAGATTTTCCCGGTCTATCACCATATCCTCCGGATTTCTGCTTCCCTCCGCCACCAGTTCCTGAATCAGTTCCGGGTAGCCCTCCTCTTCCGATCCCGCCTGGCCGCCATAGAGAGAGACATAGGAATTGAGAAAAGAGTGCTTCTTTCTTCCCGCCGCCTGTACCGCCGTATAAATCTGCCTTGTCACGCACAGCTCCGCAAACGTATAAAAACTGGCATCCCGCCCCGCGTCATAGTCCCGGATCGCCTTAAACAAACCGATCATGCCCTCCTGTAAAAGGTCCTCATGGTCGGCGCCCAAAATATACATTGCCTTGGACTTTCTGCGGACAAGATCTTTATATTTCTCGATGATATATTCCGTTACCCTGTTGTCCCCGTCGTGAAGCCTCTGGATCAGCTCCTCGTCTGAAAGAAATTCATAATCGCCATACATGCCCGAAGCCCTTTTTATCCTCTCTGCCTTACCACCTCATAGGCCAGCACTGCCGCCGCCACGGAAGCATTCAGGGAATCGATATCGCCCTTCATCGGGATCGCCGCAACCATATCACAGTTTTCCTTCACAAGCCGCCCGACGCCCTCTCCCTCGTTCCCGATCACAAGCCCGATGGCTCCTTTCAGGTTCAGGTCATACATTCTGGTTCCGCCCATGTCCGCGCAGACCATCCACAGTCCCCGCTTTTTCAGCTCGTCCATTGTCCGCACCAGATTGGTCACTCTCACAACAGGAGTATAGTTCAGCGCTCCCGCGGAAGTGCGCGCCACCGCGGCCGTCAGCCCCACCGCCCGGTTCTTCGGAATGATCACGCCGTGGGCGCCCGCCAGATTCGCCGTCCGGATAACGGCGCCCAGATTATGGGGATCTTCTATATTGTCCAGCAGGATAAAAAACGGATCTTCTCCCTTTTCCTTTGCCGCCGTAAAGAGATCCTCCAGCTCCGCGTACTCGTAAGCCGCTGCCGAAGCGATCACGCCCTGATGGTGCCCGGTCTCCGAAAGCTGGTCCAGCCGCTCTTTTGCCACAAACTTCATAAAGCAGCCCTGCCTTTTTGCCTCCCGCTTTATGGTCATAACCGGTCCGTCCTGACAGCCGTCCAGTACATAGAGCCTGTCGATGGGCCTGCCGCTCTTCAACGCCTCCAGCACCGCGTTTCTGCCTTCTATTATATATTCATGATATGCCATCGTTTGTCACCGTCACTTTATCCTGTTTTTTCCGCCCATTCGGATCACATTCCTCAAAGCCTTTTTTCAAAAGCTCCAGCACCCTCTCTAACCGCCCCGTCAGGTACAGATATCCGATCAACGCTTCGAGCGCCGTAGCCTTCCGGTACTCGCCCGGCGTGGCGTTCTTTGCTTTGGTATGAAAATGCGCGTTCCTGCCCCGTTTTAATATGTCCGCCTCCTCCTCCGAAAGCTCAGGAAGGAGTGCATCATAGATTCTGCACTGGGTGCCCGCTTTGGAAAAACCGGCGGACTCCTTATGAAGCTTCTGAGGCTGTCTGTTGCCCCTCTCCACCACGATCGTACGGACGATCAGTTCATATACACAGTCGCCGATATAAGCCAGCGTCAGCGGAGAAAAGCTTCTGATATCCTGCTTCCGCCCCCCGAAGCTCTCAAGGATAGCTTCCGGCAGCATCAAGCCTTTTTCCATTTTACGCCCTCTCTCGTATCCTCCAGCACGATCCCCTTTTCCAGAAGTTCCTTTCTGATCTCATCGGCCCTTTCGAAGTTCTTTGCCCCTCTGGCATCCTGCCGCTCCCGAATCAACGCCTCGATATCCTCCGGCAGAAGTTCCTGTTTCTTTTCCACGATCAGCCCGCAGATATCTGCCAACATCACGATTTCCTTCTTTAACGCCGCCAGGTACGCCTTTGTGTGCTCCCCATCCGTATTGGTATTGACAAATTTTACCAGTTCAAATATCGCGGCGAGGGCGTCCGCGGTGTTGAAGTCATCTTCCATGGCTTCCTCAAATTTTGCCACAAAAGCCTTTGCCTGGCCTTCCAGTTCTTTCTCCGCGCCGCTCTCCTCTCCCTCAGCCCCGTTTTGCATCAGGAAATTCAGATTCTCCACCGCCGTGATAATCCTGTCATAGCCGTTTTGTGCCGCCTGCATCAGCTCCGCACTGAAATTCAAGGGGCTTCTGTAATGGGCGGAAAGCATAAAGAACCGCAGTACCTGCAGGTCATATTTCTCGGAAATATCCCGCACCGTAAAGAAATTTCCGGCGGACTTTGACATCTTATGATTGTCAATATTCAGAAAGGCGTTATGCATCCAGTAATGGGCAAATCTCTTTCCGTTTGCCGCCTCCGACTGGGCGATCTCGTTTTCATGGTGGGGGAATACCAGATCCTCGCCGCCTGCGTGGATATCGATCTCCTCCCCGAGATACTTTTTACTCATCACGGAACATTCGATATGCCAGCCGGGCCTGCCGTTGCACCAGGGAGACTCCCAGTAAGGCTCCCCTTCCTTTTTCGGCTTCCACAGCACAAAATCAAGCGGATCTTCCTTCTGATCCTCCCCGGAGACAAGGAGGGATCTGTTTCCGCCCCTTAAATCGTCCAGATTTTTATGGGACAGCCTGCCGTAGCCCTGAAAGCTTCTCGTCCGGAAATATACCGTGCCGTCCGCCGCCGCGTAGGCATGTCCCTTTTCAATCAGCTTTTCGATCATCTCCAGCATACCGCCGATCTCCTGAGTAGCCAGAGGATGGGTGGTGGCCGGTTTTACATTCATGCTCTCCATATCTTTTTTACACTCTGCGATATACCTCTCGGAGATTACGGAGGCGTCCACCCCCTCTTCTATCGCTTTTTTGATAATCTTGTCATCCACATCCGTAAAATTGGATACAAAATTTACCTCGTAGCCCTTGTACTCCATATACCGCCGCACCGTGTCAAAAACCAGCATCGGGCGGGCGTTGCCGATATGGATCAGGTTGTATACCGTTGGTCCGCACACATACATGCTCACCTTTCCTTCCTCAATCGGAACAAATTCTTCTTTCCTGCCGGATAATGTGTTATAGATTTTCATGCTCTGTCTTCTCCTTTTTTTCGTGCGGTAATTATGGTATGGCTTTCCTTTCTCCTTTACCGGTTCCGCACTGCCCCTCTCAAAGTTTACGCCGCAGTTCCCTGAGCTCCTCCTCCAGCCTCAGCAGATGGTTTGTGAGCTCCGCGTTCGCCTTCTTCAGTCCCGCGATATCCTCCTGCACCGGATCGGGAAGATTGACCTGATCCAGCTCCTCCTGAGGAAAATTCTGCTTTTTCCGTTTTACCACATGTCCCGGAACCCCCACCACCGTAGAACCCGGCGGCACCTGCTCCAAAACAACACTTCCTGCGCCAATCTTGGAATTATCCCCTATGGTAAAGGAGCCCAGCACCTTGGCGCCTGCGCTGATCATCACATTGTTTCCTACGGTGGGATGGCGCTTTCCCTGCTCCTTGCCGGTACCGCCCAGCGTCACGCCCTGATAGAGCGTCACGTTGTCCCCCAGTATTGCCGTCTCCCCGATGATCACACCGTTTCCATGGTCGATAAACAGCCCCTTTCCGATCTGCGCGCCGGGGTGGATCTCAATGCCGGTCCTGCGCGCCCCCCGCTGGGATATCCATCTTGCCAGAAAATAATGCTTCTTTATGTATAGTTTATGCGCCAGACGATAATGCAGCATCACCTTAAAGCCGGGATACAAAAATACTTCCCAGTTGCTGTGGATTGCCGGATCTCTCTCCCGTATGATATTGATCTCGTCCTGAATACTTTTAATAAAACCCACGCTGCATTTTCCTCGCTGACGCTCATCTGTTTCCTACTGTTTTATCATATGCTGCTGCCGCTTCCATGTGCCTTGTTTCAGCGCCCGCAGCCTGCCGCAGGGTTGTCATCCCGTTTTGGGCATCCCCCGCACGCTCCGCACCCGGAAACGCTCTCGGCATGCAGTTCCATCGGCGTCGTCAAAAGACAGATCGCCTGGGCCGAAATCCCCTCACCGCTTCCGGTAAATCCGAGTCCTTCCTCCGTTGTTGCCTTTACGCTGACCTGCATCGTCTCTATTCCCAGCGCATCCGCAATATTCTCCCGCATCGTATCGATATGGGGGCGCATTTTCGGCGCCTGGGCAATGATCGTGGCATCGATATTCTCAATCAGGAAGGTATTCTCCTGCAGCAGCTCTCCCGTTTTTCTCAGAAGCTCCATGGACGAAATCCCCCGGTAAGCCTCATCCGTATCCGGGAAATGTTTCCCGATATCCCCTAAAGCCGCGGCTCCCAGCAAAGCGTCCATAATTGCATGCAGCAGCACATCCGCGTCGGAATGCCCCAAAAGCCCCTTCTCAAAGGGTATCTCCACGCCTCCGATGATGCATTTTCTTCCTTCCACAAGCCTGTGGACATCATAACCCATCCCTATCCTCATGTGCTCTCTCCCGCGCCTCCCGCAGCTTCCGGCCTTCTCCGTCTTCTCCTGTGGCTTTTGCCGCTTTTCTTCCTTTCTTTCTCCGTTATCTCCGGTTTTCTGTGCCTCTCCTGCTCTCTGCCGCCTTCACCGTCATAGCCCTTTCTCCTTCCCATCAGCGAAAACTTCTTACCGCCTCTGTGACATTCATCACATACCGTAAAGTTATAGCCAAAAGGCAGCGGCTTTCCGCAGTATTTACACTTCTGAATATAATCTTTTTTATTTTTCACCAGATACCGCATAATGGTATCTTCCGTCTTTTCCCGCTCCCTGGCAAGCCGCTCCGCATCCATCTCTTTTCCCAGCCTGGTGGAGAACTGATGGTAGAGATCCAGCATCTTATAAAACGTCTCATATTTCATGATACCCTTGTCGGTACACATGGACAGGGCCGGAAAATGAAGCGAAATATCCGCCGTATAAGTCTCACAATAATAGAGCCACAAATCCACAATATCCCTGTTTTTAATATCGATGGAACAGGTCAGCATCCGGTAGAGTATCCGTTTATCCTCAAAACCGTCGATATCCTTCCTCTCCTTATAAGCCCGCTCATACAGAAACAGCATCTCATCGATACTGATCTTCTCAAAGGGCGGCGAAGGTTCCACCGATTTCCAGACCTGCAGAATCGTATCCAGAGGATCTTCCATATCCAGCAGCACATGGGGAAAGCCAAGGCTTACCCGGCTGATGGGTTCCTCCTCCTTCGCGTAGCGCTCCCTGATATACTCCAGTTCTTCCTCCCCGGCCGCACTCACATAACCGGTCTCATAAATGCCGTACCTGCCGGCACGTCCCGCGATCTGCTTGATCTCCGGCACTTCCAGCTTCCGTTTCTGATGCCCGTCGTACTTCTCGATCTGCACAAAAACAATCCGCCGTACCGGGAGGTTCAGCCCCATACCGATGGCATCCGTGGAAACCACCACTTTGCTCTCTTTTTCCGTAAACAGTTTGATCTGCCGCCTGCGGATCTCCGGGGGAAGCGAACCATAGATCACGCTGGTGCGGATACCCTCTCTCTCCAGCCTCCCCGCGATATCCAGCACGGCACGCTTGGTAAAGAGGATCAGCGCATCCCCGTCCTGCACATCCTCCGGGAAACGAAAAGCCCCCTTCTCACAGACCAGGTCCGTCATCCTTTTGTAATGATTTATCTCACTGCTGTCGCCGCACAGAGAGATCAGATGCGTCACGACCTTCTGCGCCGCCGGGCTCATACAGATATGGATCTCCTTTGCCTTCACGCCCAGTATCGCCCTTGTCCAGGAATGTCCCCTGTCCTCGTCCGCTATCATCTGCGCTTCATCAATGACAACAATGTCATATTCTTTCTCAATATCCAGCATCTCGATCGTAGAGGAAATCACACGGCTGTTTTCCTCAAAAATATACTCCTCGCCGGTGAGCATGCTGCAGGGCACTCCCGCTTCCATCATCCGCTCATACACTTCCAGCGCAAGAAGCCGCAGCGGTCCGAGATAGGTGCCGTTCCGGGATGTCTTAAGGCGCTCCAGCGCCTGATAAGTCTTGCCGCAGTTAGTAGGCCCTATATGCAGGATAAAATGCCTCTTCATGGCAAGGGCTTCCTGGAACTCCGTTTCCGGGTTCATCGGCACCATATCGATGATCTCCCCCCGGATTCCCACATCGGCATAACTTTTACTCAGTTCCTTTATGGTCCGGCGGCAGATTTCAAAGGGCAGATCCGTCCGCAGATACTCCAGGAATTTTCCCGTAATAATCTCCGCTTCGCTCTCCGTCAGCTCTGCCATATCCAGACGCACAAGCTCCGGCAGCAGCATATCCCGGATCTCCATGATCGCAATCTGGTTCTTTTCCCGGAACGCGTAATAGCTGACGTTCCGCACCTGTCTGTGATAGTCCTCCAGCTTTGCCTTCTTTATTTTTGCCGAACCGGTCCTTTTTAATTCCTGAAAAAGTGATCTGACTCTCTTTTCATAAGAACTTTTCCCGTCATTTTTCTTCTTTTTTAATTTCAACGCACTGTCTCTGTACTGCGTAAAATAAAACTGTACCAGCTTGTCCTGTTGTACCATAAAATCCTGCTTTCTGCTGTTTTTATTATCCTTTGAAATAAAAAAGCCTTGAAATAACTTCAAGGCTTCACAGTAGCGAGAGAGAGACTTGAACTCTCAACCTCCCGGGTATGAACCGGACGCTCTAGCCAGTTGAGCCATCTCGCCATATATCATACAGATCTTTTGTTGTAAATGGGACCTATAGGGCTCGAACCTATGACCCTCTGCTTGTAAGGCAGATGCTCTCCCAGCTGAGCTAAGATCCCATTATACCGGATT
>JAAWOG010000062.1 GCA_022799355.1 Lachnospiraceae bacterium
ACCGAATCTGAATTTTCTCGGGATTCGGGAGAAAAATATTTACGGTACGAAAAATTATGACGATCTGCTTCGGATGATTGCGGAGAAGGGGGAGAAGGAACAGTGCCGGATCGAGGTGTTTCAGAGCAACCACGAGGGGGCGCTGATCGACAGGATTCAGGACGCCTATTTTGACGGAACCGAGGGGCTGATCATCAATCCCGGCGCCTATACCCATTACAGTTATGCGATCCATGACGCGCTGGCATCCATAACCACGATGAAAAAGGTGGAGGTGCATATTTCCGATATCACAAAGCGGGAGGAGTTTCGGAAAATTTCGGTGACGGCGCCTGCCTGCGATAAGCAGATCTACGGAAAAGGGCTGGAGGGCTACCTGCTTGCCGTTGATTTTTTACTGAATTTTGAAAAAAAGTAACTTTCACTGAAAAAACAGTTGAAAAAGATGGATTTTTAGGATAAACTGGAAAAGGATTATTAAGAGAGACTTCAGGAGGAATATTTTATGGTATCTGCAGGTGACTTCAGAAACGGTATTACGATAGAGCTGGAAGGAAATGTGTATCAGATCATCGAGTTTCAGCATGTGAAACCCGGAAAGGGCGCAGCTTTCGTCAGGACCAAACTGAAAAACATCAAGAGCGGCGGCGTAGTGGAGAAAACGTTCCGTCCTACGGAAAAATGCCCGCAGGCACGTATTGACAGAAGAGAAATGCAGTATTTATATGCAGATGGCGATCTTTATAATTTTATGGATACGGAAAACTATGAGCAGATGGCTATGAGCGCTGCCGATATTCAGGACTCCATGAAATTTGTAAAAGAGAATGAAATGGTGAAGATGCTTTCCCACAACGGAAGCGTATTTGCCGTGGAACCTCCCCTGTTTGTTGAACTGGAGATCACCGAGACCGAGCCCGGCTTTAAGGGCGATACGGCGACAGGCGCTACGAAGCCTGCCACTGTGGAGACAGGTGCTGTGGTCTATGTTCCGCTTTTTGTAAATCAGGGCGATGTCATCAAAATCGATACCCGTACAGGCGAGTATCTGAGCCGTGTATAGGCCGGGGACAGGCTTATATATTACACAGGCAATGAGTTATCCGTCAGGTATGCCTGCGCTTTTGGCGAGGGTGTCGTATGCTTTTCTATTTTGCAGAGTCTATAGGACAGTAGGAGATTTCTTCTATTGTCCTTTTCTTTTTTCAATTTATATTCATAAATTTCCTGAAAACGAAAAACATAATGTAAGAAAGTGAGGTAACAATGAATTATACACAGTTTATTATAAAAATGAAAGAGAGCCTGCAGGAGAGACTGGGGGCGGATGTAACGGTGGAGACGATCCATGTGCCGAAAAATAACGGCGTGATGCTGCAGGGGCTTACGATCCGAAAAGCCGACGACCGGGTAGTGCCGACGATTTATCTTGAGCGGTTTTATGAGGATTATCTGGAGGGGAGAGCTTTAGAGGATATTCTGGAAGATTTTCTGGAGCTGTATGACGGGCAGGAAATGATGGGATTGCCTGACTTTGCATTCTTTCATGATTATGAGCAGGTGAAAGAGAAACTGTCTGTCAAGCTGATCAGCAGGAAAAAGAACAAAGGGATGCTCAAAGAAATGCCGAGTAAAAATTTTCTGGATCTGGCGGTTGTCTTTTATTGTCTGGTGGAAAGCGCACATGCCGGAACGGCGGCTGTTGTGATTAAAAATTCCCATATGAAGAAGTGGGGCGTTTCCGTCGATCAGTTGTACGAGGATGCGTTGAAAAATGCGGAGAGGATGCTGCCGGGCAATATCAGGACGATGGAGGAACTGCTCTCACAGATGGTGCTTGAGGAGGATGGTCCCGCATGGGAATGCAGGCGGGAGGAATCGGAAGATTTTCCGAAGCTGGATGGTTTTGTGGAAAAAAATAAGGAGCAGGGAGTGAGAGGCATCCCCCTTTTGATTCTGACAAATACCAGGCGGTATCTGGGGGCGTCATGTATCTTATACAAAGGGCTTTTGGGAAGGGTTGCGAGAGAAATGGGGCGGAATCTGTATATTCTGCCGAGTTCCATACATGAAGTGATTCTGCTTCCTGAAAATCATGTACAAAGTGCCCACAAACTGATCAGAATGGTCACGGAGGTGAACAGGACACAGCTTGAGGCGGAGGAAGTGCTTTCCGACTCCGTTTACTACTTTGACAGAAAGACCGGCGAGATCAGTATATATGATATGAAATAGTACCGAAAATTTTTATGGAAATATTTTCTCCATAAAAGTCTGGACAGACAGGTCAGGATATGGTATGATAACTATCGGAATGTAACAATTTTGTAATAATTCAAAGCGGCAGCGGTGAAAACGCCGACTTTTTTCCGCAGGTATTATACCATTCCGGGCACCTGTAGTCTAACGGATAGAACGAAGGCCTCCGACGCCTTTAATGCAGGTTCGATTCCTGTCGGGTGCATTTTCTTATATTGAGTTACGCCCGCAGACAAGAGGTAAGTTTACTTGCCTCTTGTTTGGGCATTTGAGGAATAATTTAAGAAACAGATTTTGATGAATGCGAAAAAGAGAGGAAGTATATGGCAGAAAAAAGAGATGGAAGGACGAATGAGGAGCGGATGGATATCAGGGAAGTGCTTGAGAAGCTGAAAGATGCGGTAGTGGAGAACAGAAAGATTGTGCTTCCGATCGTGTTGGTGGCGGCGATCCTGGTTACAATGGGAATCGGTATCTCGGCGAATAAAAAAAAGCAGGAACTCGAGGGGGTGCAGACAAACGCGCAGCCCGGGCAGGAAGAGCCGGTTCAGAGCGGGCTTGCGGTACCGGACGATCCTCTGGAGGAGAATGCCTATCCTGAGATAAATGAACTGATCATGAAATATTATAAGGCGCTGGAAGAGAACAATGTGGATGTGCTGCCTGAGATCGTAAGCCCTGTGACGGATTCCGTACTGATTCGCTTTGCGGAATGGGCGAAGCACATGGAGGCATGCCCCGCGGTTAATATCTATACGAAGAAGGGGCCGAGGGAAGATTCCTATATCGCCTATGTTGTTGCGGATGTTCAGATTGTCGGATATGAAGAGACGGTTCCGGGGCTGATCAGCTATTTTATCTGCAAAAATGAGGACGGCAATTACTACATTAATATGGAAGAAGAGATTGGGAAAGAGGAGGCTGACTATATCGAGACGGTCAATTTCCAGGACGATGTAGTAGATATGAGCAATAAGATTTCGGCTGATTTTAATCAGCTTGTACAAAATGGCTCCAAAGCGGCGGACGCGTTTTTGAAGGTGGAGGAATCCATCACAAAGGGAATACAGGAAGCCCTGCTTGCGAATCAGCCGGCAGAAGAGCCCGAGGAGGAAGCGGACGTTGAGGCGGAGGCAGCGGCGGAAGCATCCGGGGGCGCGACGGTTGCTAAGAGAGCAAAGGCGATCGATGTGGTGAATATGAGAAGTTCCGACAGTGAGAAGGCGGACAAGCTCGGGAAAGCACAGGTCGGTGATGAGTTTGCCGTGCTGGAGGAGAAAGCAAACGGCTGGACAAAGCTTTCGGACGGCACAAAGGAATTTTTTATCAAGTCCCAGTATCTGGAGATCATCAGCGAGGAAGCAGCGGCTGAGACACAGACACAGGAGGAGCCGGCTCAGGAGGAGGAGCAGACCGGGCAGCAGGAGCAGACAGTGAATGTTTCTCTTGGCAGCAGCGGCTATGTGACGGCAAAAACAACGGTGAATGTGAGAAAGAGCGCCAACGAGACCGGTGAAAAACTGGGAGTGATCTATCAGGGGGAGCGGCTGGAACTGGTGATGAATCAGGCGGACGGCTGGTGCAAAGTGAAATACCAGGGACAGACTGCTTATGTAAAGAGTGAATTTATGGAATAAGGAGCATTAGAAATGAGCAAATTACGGATCGGCCTGATGGGTGCGGGCAATATTTCCGGCGTGATGGCAAAGACGGTGAAGGGGATGAAGGATGTCTCCCTCTATGCGATCGCATCCAGGAATCAGGAGAAGGCGGAGGCTTTTGCGAAGAAATACGGCGTAAAAAAAGCTTATGGTTCCTATGAGGCAATGCTGCGGGATAAGAAGGTGGATCTGGTTTACATTGCCACACCTCATTCCGAGCACTATGATAATGCCATGATGTGTATCCGCCACAATAAGCCCGTTCTGTGTGAAAAGGCATTTACGGCGAATGCGAAGCAGGCAAGGGAAGTGCTGGCATATGCGGAAAGGGAAAAGGTGTTTATTACGGAAGCGATCTGGACAAGATATATGCCGATGGTCGGTATGATCAAAGAAGCCCTTTCCCAGGGGCTGATCGGGAGGCCAAGGCTGCTTACGGCCAATCTGAGTTATTCTCTGGAGCATATTGAGAGACTGTATGAGCCAAGCCTGGCGGCGGGAAGCTTATTGGATCTGGGAATATATCCGATCAATTTTGCCTCCATCTTTTTCGGCACAAAGATCGAAAAGGTGTCCTCTTTCTGCACATACACGGAGACGGGAGTGGACAAGCAGGAGACGATCACGATTCAGTATAAGGACGGTAAGGTTGCGTCCCTGACGGCGTCCCAATGCTGCATAGGCGACAGAAAAGGCATTATTCAGGGTACGGACGGTTATATGGTCATTGAAAATATCAATAATTATGAGAGTTTCACGGTCTATAACGGAGAGCATAAGAGAATCCTTCACAGGAAAGCGCCGAAGCAGATCACAGGGTATGAATACGAAGTGGAGGCATGCGTCAGAGCACTGAAAAATGGCGCGCTGGAATGCCCGGAAATGCCCCATGCCGAGACGATCCGTATAATGGAGTTTATGGATGAGCGGCGGAAGGAGTGGGGAGTTGTGTATCCTTTTGAAAAGGAAGAATAGCATAGGATTTTGACCAGTACAAAAGAGTATCGCATGGAGACGTGCGGTGCTTTTTTTATGGGGCGGACAGGGAATTTGGCTGCCGTGGGGTTACGTTCCTGTTTCGTTTGCCATTTATATTCGCGGGGCGCTTTTGCATAAAATAAAGGGGGCGGTTCATACTGTATAGTGGATAGATGGTACATCATGTAAGCAATGTCATTTCGTTAAGTCATTTATCCGGCCGGTAGGGACATAAAATGCGGGGGGAGCCCGTTAAAAAGCGTAGGCACTTAGCAAATACGCTTAAGTGTCCGCTACGCTGTTTCACAGGCTCTTGAAAAACAGAGCCGGCGGAGCGTGGCGACGGAGTATTTTATGTCCCTATCGGCTTCCGACAATGTTAATGAAACGACATTGCTTACATGTAAGTCGGTTTTGAAAGACATGGAAAGAAAAGGGGAAAGGTATGAAGAAAGAAGATATTAAATTGTATCACCATATACAGAGAAATACACAGCTTGCGATGAATGCTCTGGATGCGGTGACGGAGAGAGTCTATGACAAGGACTTATCGGTGGAGATGTCCCGGGAGTTTATTACGTTTGCCGATATTCACAACAGAGCGCTGAAAGAACTGACGAAGGAGCGGGAGGAGGGATACCGCAATTCTCAGGTACAGGAGGTTCTGCAACGGAGCGGACTGCAGATGAGTACGCTGCTTGATTCGAGCACCAGCCATGTGGCGGATATATTGTTTCAGGAGAACAGCAGGGGAGTGACGGATATCTGGAAGAATATGAAGGCTTATGAGAATGCGGGAAAGGAATGTATGGAACTGGCGGAGGAACTGGCGGGGTTTGAGGAGAAAAATATGGAGAGACTGAAAAAATATTTATAGAATGAACCTTTCGGATACTTTCCGCATCTCTTTATACAGAACGTTGTTATCACAGGCATCGGGTTGTAGCGGGAGAGGAAAGCTGCTTGTTTCTTTTGTTTTCCTAAAAATCCGGTGGGAAGGCATAGTGCGGACGGAGAAAGCATAGTGCGGATGGAGAAAGCACAGTGCGGATGGAGAAAGCATAGTGCGGATGGAGAAAGCACAATGCGGAAAATGAAAGCATAGTGCGGAAAGGAAGAAGCAGGATGAGCAGAAGAAGACGGAAAAAGAAAAAAGGCACAGGTACGATCCTGTTTTTGAGTGTTGTGATTCTGGCAGGAGGCATAACGCTCTTTGGGCTGACAAATGAGACCTTTGCGGGAAAACTGAAAAGTGTGACAACAGATAAGGTAAAGGATAAGGCCCAGGAGGAGATTCTTGAACAGGCGCTTGAGCAGATTCTTGAGAGCACCGGTGATCCGGAAGCCGCCGAAAAGGCAAAGGAAATCATGGACAGCATTGACGAGGAAGATAAGCAAAAGGCCAAGGAAATGATCGGAAAATATGTCAATAAGGACACGATATCGGAGATGACGGATCTGATAGAGGAAGGCATAAACAAAGAGACGGTCACGGAGGTTACGGAGTATCTGAAAGAGAGTATTTCTGAGGAGGACAAGCAGAAGTTAGAGGAACTGTATCAGAAATACGGGGGAGAGTTTTAGAAGCGGGTTGTATAAAGTGTATAATATTTCATGGAATTTTTGTATATTTCTGCGAAAAAAAATACTTGTAACATTTCACGGAACGTAATATAATATTTTTTGGACAAAGGCGTCTGAGTGGCAGAGGACGCAGATTCTTCTGCCTTTTGTTTTGCCTTTGTTTTTTTATTTTATCGTGTTGGCGGAAAGCAGCGCGGTATTATGTCAGGGAAAGTATTATGAATATTTTTAAAGGAGGAAATGAGAACATGTCATACGTTGATGAGGTTTATGCAAAAGTTGTGGAGAAAAATCCCGCACAGCCGGAGTTTCATCAGGCGGTAAAAGAGGTTTTGGAATCACTGAGAGTGGTGATCGAGGCAAATGAGGAAGAGTACAGAAAAGAGGCTCTGTTAGAGAGGCTGACAACGCCCGAGAGGATTATTATGTTCCGTGTTCCCTGGGTGGATGATAAGGGGCAGGTGCAGGTAAACAACGGTTTCCGTGTACAGTTTAACAGTGCCATCGGCCCTTACAAAGGGGGACTCAGATTTCATCCTTCCGTAAACCTTGGTATTATCAAATTCCTTGGTTTTGAGCAGATTTTCAAAAACTCTCTGACCGGTCTGCCGATCGGCGGCGGCAAGGGCGGCTGTGATTTTGATCCGAAGGGAAAATCCGACAGGGAAGTGATGGCATTCTGCCAGAGCTTTATGACGGAACTCTACAGACATATCGGCGCGGATACGGACGTTCCGGCGGGTGATATCGGTGTAGGCGGCAGAGAGATCGGTTATATGTACGGCCAGTATAAGAGAATCAGAAATCAGTACGAGGGTGTGCTGACAGGAAAGGGTTTAACGTATGGCGGTTCTCTTGCGAGAACGGAAGCTACCGGTTATGGGCTGCTTTATCTGACGGCGGAAATGCTCAAATGCAACGGCAAGGATATCGCGGGAAAGACCATCGCAGTATCCGGCGCCGGCAACGTGGCAATCTATGCAATCCAGAAAGCGCAGCAGCTTGGCGGAAAGCCGGTGACCTGTTCCGATTCCACAGGCTGGATCTATGATTCCGAAGGAATCGATGTGGCACTTTTGAAAGAGGTAAAAGAGGTGAAACGTGCCCGCCTGACAGAGTATGCGGCGGCAAGAAAGAGCGCCGAGTATCATGAGGGCAAAGGCGTATGGAGCGTGAAGTGCGATATCGCGCTGCCCTGTGCGACACAGAATGAACTGGGACTTGAGGATGCGAAGGCACTGGTTGCAAACGGCTGCTTTGCGGTAGCAGAAGGCGCTAACATGCCTACTACGCTGGAAGCAACGGAATACTTCCAGAAAAACGGCGTACTGTTCTGCCCGGGCAAGGCTTCCAACGCAGGCGGTGTGGCAACTTCCGCACTGGAGATGAGCCAGAACTCCGAGAGACTCTCCTGGACTTTTGAGGAGGTGGACAGCAAACTCCAGGGCATTATGGTAAATATTTTCCATAACCTGGATGAGGCTTCTAAAAAGTACGGCAAAGAGGGCGACTATGTGACAGGCGCCAATATTGCAGGCTTTTTGAAAGTGGCTGAGGCGATGAAGGCACAGGGGATTGTGTAAAAAAGAGTGGCATAAAAAATGAAATGGCCCGGGAACATGAAGTTTCCGGGCTGTTTATCTTTTGTTTTTTCTCATCTGCAGAAATCGATATAAATAATACTGCTCATTCTCAGGAAGACGGCGGATTTCCTGCATGATATTGTGAACCAGTTCGGAATCCGGGACAGAGCCGTCATCAAAAAATTCTTTTAAGCTGATCTGAAAATAATCACATATTTTATAAAGTGCGGCAAGAGAGGGCAATGACGTACCGGAACTGATAGACTGGATATATCCCTTACTGTGTCCAAGCTCTTTACTCAGTTTATATTCCGAGATATCTCTGGCAAGCCTTAATTCGGTGATTCTCTCCTGTACAAATTTTGGATTTATCGTATTTTTTCTCTTCATTCCTAAATTATACTATTATAAAATGAAAGGGGCTCTCCTTAGAGTAGTGCTTATACGGCGGAAAACGTAAAATGGACCGATTAAAATGGTTATTATGGGAAATTGTCATAAAAGATGTGTTTTTTATCGTGCGGATGTCAGAATGCAGTTTGCCTGTGGATTTTTTATCTGATTAGTGCTATAGTAAAAGGTATGCGAAGAAGCATGGAGAGAAGTACAGGGATAAATACGGAAAGAAAACCGGACATATTATGATAGAAGAAGGACTTCAGGGAGGCGCGAGTAGTAAAGATGGGTATCATGTCGCGGAAAAATACGGTAAAGGGGCTGCAGATCATTATTGTAGGCTGCGGCAAGGTGGGGAGGACGTTGGTAGAGCAGCTCTCCAAGGAAGGGCACGATATAACGATCGTTGATAAAGACGCGGAGAAAGTGCAGACGATCAGCGGTCTTTACGATGTGATGGGAGTGACCGGAAACGGCGCCAGCTACAGCGTCCAGATGGATGCGGGGATCGAAAATTCCGATCTGATTATTGCGGTGACGGATTCCGATGAGTTAAATCTTCTGTGCTGTACGGTGGCAAAGAGGGTGGGGCACTGCGCGGCGATAGCCAGAGTGCGCACGCCGGATTACAGTATGGAGGCCGGGTATCTCAGGGATAAACTGGGTCTTGCCATGATTATCAATCCGGAGATGGAGGCTTCCCGGGAGGCGGTCAGGATTTTGTCCGTGCCTACGGCATTGGAGGTCAATTCTTTTGCCCACGGGCAGGCTGAGATGATCAAGATCAAGGTGCCGGAAGGAAATATGCTGGCTGGCATGAAGATCGCCCGGATCGGAAAAGAGATCGATATTCTGGATAAGATATTGATCTGCGCCGTGGAGCGGGGAGAAGAGGTGTATATTCCTTCCGGTGATTTCAGGATTGAGGCCGGCGATATCATCTCCTTTGTGGCGCCCAGGATGCAGGCGAAGGCTTTCCTGGAGCGTATCAGCTTTAAGACCAACCAGGTGAAGAACTGCATGATCATCGGCGGCGGTAAGGCGGCGTATTATCTGGCAAAACAGCTTCTGCACATGGGCATTGCGGTAAAGATCATCGAAAACGACAGGAAAAGATGCGAGGAGCTCAGCGTGCTTTTGCCGAAAG
The DNA here is from genome assembly GCA_022799355.1 of Lachnospiraceae bacterium. GTDB lineage: Bacteria > Bacillota > Clostridia > Lachnospirales > Lachnospiraceae > 1XD8-76. The sequence goes on from JAAWOG010000062.1 coordinate 9,609, forward strand.
CGGTGATTATCAACGGCAACGGTACGGATGAGGAACTCCTGAAGGAAGAGGGTATAACCAGAGTGGAATCCTTTATACCGCTGACGGGCATCGATGAGGAGAACATTATGCTGACGCTTTACGCCAGACAGGTCTCCAACGCCAAAGTGATCACAAAGATCAACCGGATTGCTTTCCGGGAGGTGATCAACTCCCTGGATATCGGCAGCGTGATCTATCCCAGGTATATCACCTGTGAAGCGATCATCGCCTATGTCCGGGCGAAAAAGGATTCCATGGACAGCAATATTGAGACTTTGTACCATCTGTTCAATTCCAGAGTGGAAGCGATTGAGTTTCGGGTATATAAAGAATCCGGGGTGACGGGGATTCCGCTGATGAAGCTTTCCCTGAAGAAGAATCTGCTGATCTCTTTTATCAACCGGAACAATGCCATCATCATTCCCAGCGGACATGATACGATTGAGGTGGGCGATACGGTGATGATTGTGACAACGCATACGGGGTTCAACGACCTGCAGGATATATTGAAATAGTGGAGGCATTCGGGACATTATGAACAGTTCAATGATTCGATATATTCTGGGGAGTGTATTGAAAATAGAGGCGGCATTTTTACTCCTGCCCTGTCTGGTGGCGGTATGCTATCAGGAAAAAGTGGGCGTTATTTATCTGATGGTGGCGACGGTATCTTTGCTCCTTGGGCTTGCCATGACCTGCCGAAAGCCGGAGGATACGGTATACTATTTAAAAGAAGGCTGTGTGGCGACAGCCCTGTGCTGGATCATTATGAGTTTTTTCGGGGCGCTGCCTTTCTGGATCTCAAGAGAGATTCCCTCTTTGACGGATGCCCTGTTTGAGACGGTATCCGGTTTTACAACAACGGGGGCGAGCATCCTTGTGGATGTGGAGGCGCTTTCTCATACGGCGCTGTTCTGGCGCAGCTTTACCCACTGGATCGGGGGCATGGGGGTACTGGTATTTCTGCTTGCCATCATTTCCCTCAGCGGCGGTTCTCAGGTGAATTTGCTGCGGGCGGAGAGCCCGGGACCTTCCGTGGGGAAGCTGGTGCCGAAGATGAAGCATACGGCGCGCATTTTGTATCTGATCTATCTGGGGATGACAATAATAGAGGTAATCCTGCTGCTGGCGGGCGGGATGCCTTTGTTTGATGCGCTGACTACTAGCTTTGGAACGGCGGGAACCGGCGGGTTCGGGATCAAGGCGGACAGCATCGGGGGATATTCTCCTTATCTGCAGTGGGTGGTGACGATCTTTATGATCGCCTTCGGCGTGAATTTTAACGCATATTATTTTATATTGTTCCACAATGTAAGAAAAGCGCTCCATATGGAAGAGGTGCGCTGTTATCTCGGGATCATCCTGGCGGCGATCGGTATTTTGGTGGCGGATACCATAAAAATATACGGAAACTTTGCCGATGCGCTGCGGCACTCCTCCTTTCAGGTGGCGTCCATTATCACGACCACGGGGTTTTCCACCGGGGATTTTGACCTCTGGTCCCAGACCAGTAAGACGGTGCTGGTGCTTTTGATGTTTATCGGTGCCTGCGCGGGCAGTACCGGGGGCGGCATCAAAGTATCCAGGTTTATTATTCTGGTCAAGACGATATTTAAGGAACTGAATTCTTATATCCACCCCAGGAGTATCAGGAAAATTACCTTTGATGACAGGCCCATAGAGCATGAGGTGATGCGTTCCACCAATGTGTATTTTATTACGTTTGTGCTTTTATTTACCGCATCTGTCCTGGCGATTTCCTTTGAGGGGTGGGACCTGACAACGAACTTTACGGCGGTGGCGGCAACGATCAACAACATCGGACCGGGGCTGGAACTGGTGGGGCCCAGCAAAAATTTTGCCTTTTTTACGCCCTTTTCCAAGTTTGTACTGATTTTTGACATGCTGGCGGGGCGGCTGGAGCTGTTTCCTTTGTTGATCCTGTTCCATCCGGAGATCTGGACGGAACTGTATGCACATAAGAGTGCCGTAAAAAGACTGAAAGCAAGAAGGCTGAACAGAGATGGAGAAACGAAAAACAAAGCGCTACGGCGTAAATAAGACAAGGACGATCGCGGTTAATTTTCTGGTGATCATACTGATCGGTGCAGTGCTGCTGACTTTGCCGATTTCCTCGAGAGAGAGGCAGTGGACGGATTTTATGACGGCGCTTTTTACGGCCACCAGCGCTTCCTGCGTCACGGGGCTGGTGCTTGAGGATACTTTCAGTCATTGGTCCGTTTTCGGACAGATCCTGATCATTGTGATGATACAGATCGGAGGACTTGGCACCATAGCCATGCGGATACTGCTTGCCACGTTCCTTAAGCGCAATATTACATTGAAGGCAAGAAATCTGCTGCAGGAGTCCATCAACAGCCTGCAGATCGGCGGTGTCGTCAGGCTGATCCGGCAGGCGCTTAAGGGAACGCTTCTGTTTGAGGGGGCGGGCGCCTTTGTGATGGCTTTTTATTTTGTGCCCCGGCTGGGCTGGGGAAGGGGGATCTATTACAGTATTTTTCATGCCATATCGGCTTTCTGCAACGCAGGGTTTGACCTGATGGGCTATCAGGGAGAGTATGTGTCCTTTGTCTCGGCGGCGGACCATCCGCTGATCAATATACCGATTATGGCGCTGATCATATTGGGCGGGCTTGGGTTTATCGTCTGGGTGGACGTATGGAAACAGAAGTTCAGGTTCCGGAAATTTCAGTTCCACACAAAGCTTGTGCTGAGCACAACGGCAGTGTTGGTTGTGGGCGGCGCGGCGGTATTTTATCTGCTGGAGCGGGATGCGTCCATGGCAGGATTTTCTGCGGACGGGAAGATATATGCCTCCTTCTTTGCATCGGTCACGGCGCGGACGGCGGGCTTTAATACCGTGGATACGGCGCTGATGTCGGAGGGCGGGAAACTGTTCAATATTATGCTGATGTTTATCGGCGGCAGCCCCGGTTCCACGGCGGGCGGCATCAAGACCACATCCATCGCGGTGATCTTTTTCTATCTGATTGCCTACCTGAGAGGAAAGCAGGGGGCGGAAGTGTTCGGGCGCAGGATCAGCGATGAGACGGTGCGCAAGGCGGTGACGGTTTTTGTGCTGAATCTGTTTCTGGCGCTGGGGGCGGTCCTTATCATAAACGGCGTGGAGAAGCTGCCGATGCTGGATCTGATGTTTGAGGCATTTTCCGCCATCGGGACGGTAGGCATGACCACCGGGCTCACAAGGGATCTCGGGACGGTGGGGAGGCTGCTGATTATGATGCTGATGTTCCTTGGCAGGGTGGGCAGCATGTCTTTCGCATTCTCCTTCTATGAGAGAAAGCCGGTGCCGAAGGTGCAGCTGCCGGAGGTTGAGGTGCCGGTGGGATGACAGAATAATAGGTGATATTATGTAAACCGGTCAGAGAGAGGCGTATGGAGATAGGCGGAAAATTCCGCATAAACCGGATCAAAATGGCAGGACTGACAGATCAATCCGTTTGTCATGGCAGTCCTGTTAAGAAAATAAGGAGCACGAATATGAAGTCAATTTTAATCATAGGTATGGGTAAATTCGGACATCATCTTTGCCAGAATCTGGTGGATCTGGGGAACGAGGTGATGATTGTGGATACGAATCAGGCGGTGATGGATGATCTGATTCCTTTTGTGACAAGCGCAAAGATCGGGGATTGTACCAGCCCTGACGTGTTAAAGAGCCTGGGCGTGGGCAATTTCGATATCTGTTTTGTCTGCATCGGTACAAATTTTCAGAGTTCGTTGGAGATCACAAGCCAGTTGAAGGATATGGGGGCAAAGTATGTGGTCAGCAAGGCGAACCGGGATATCCACGCAAAATTTCTGCTTCGGAACGGGGCGGATGAGGTGATCTATCCCGACAGGGATATCGCGGAGAAGGCGGCGATGAAGTTCAGCGCTAACCATGTGTTTGACTATATCGAACTGACGTCGGAGTATTCTATTTTTGAGATTCCCACGATTCCTTCCTGGCATGGAAAGAGCATCAAAGAGGTGAACTGCCGGGCGAAGTATCATATCAATATTATCGGGGTGAAAACGGAAGGCAAGACGAGCCTTCTGCCGGGACCGGACTATGTGTTTGACAAGGATGTGCATCTGCTGGTGCTGGGACATAATCAGGATGTGGACCGGCTGCTGAAGAAAATCAGAGACTGAGCCATCGTTTTCCAGATGGCGATACGAGCAAAAAGCGTAGCGTTTGCGAGTCGAGTTATCGGTTTTCATCGGACGCTCGTATGGGAGGAAAATATCCCTTCTGCAACGCGCTTGCGCTCCGGGCTAAACGCAGCGGATGCTAAACTCATGTGAAATTTTCAGAAGAAAATCTCACATTCGCTAAGCACCGGCGTTTAGCAGGGTTGCTTCAGGGATATTTTCCTTCCACACGGGCTGGTCGTGGTGATAACCGATTGGCAAAGCGAAGGATAGAGGATTGGCAGCATGTGTGACGGAGTATTTTATGTCTCTTCCGGCGTCCGGCAATGTTAACGAAATGACATTGTCCATGAAAAGCAATGAAGATCAGGAAGAAAAGGAGTCACATTTGATGTCTGGGGAAGAATTGATTTTTTTGGCGGAGTCAGCAGGGCATGAAAGATTCTGGGAGTATGAAGGGGATATTTTCATGCTGTTTTATAACAGATTCGGCACGGTGCCGTTTATGGACATTCCGGATATTGCTTTTATGTATATGGAAATCAATAACTGGCAGGGAATGAGTGTTCGGTGCGGAGTATGGCAGTATTACGAGAGCGGAGCCTTCCAGGATGGGAAATTTGAGAGGGTGATGGCTTATCTGAGAGCACATCATGAGGAAGAAATGGCGTCTGTTTATGCGCTGGGCATACAGGATTATGCAAATGAAATATATCAGGGAAACTATGACTATCCTGAGGAATGGTTCGAGGGGACGGATACAATAGACGAATGGATCAGAGATCATGAGGACCATATCTATAAGTGGATGTATGACCTGATCATGGATCATAAAAAGGAACTGTTGAAAACTTGCGGACAGGGCACAAAAGCGAGGTAAGATAAGATGCGGCTGAATAAGTTTCTTGCATCCTGCGGCGTATGCTCGAGGCGGGAAGCGGACAGACTGATAGAGCAGGGAAAAGTGACGGTAAACGGAAGGCCGGGAGAGACGGGGCAGAGTGTTTCCGATGAGGATGTGGTATTAGTCAAAGGAGAGCGCATTTTCGGGAGGCAGGAGCCCGTTGTGCTCGCCTATCACAAGCCGGCGGGGGTGACCTGTTCGGAGAGGGATGCCCATGCGGAGAAACTGATCACGGACATGATAGACTATCCGGTGCGGCTTACCTATGCGGGGCGGCTGGATAAGGATTCTACGGGGCTCATACTGATGACCAACGACGGGGATCTGATCGAGGCGATGATGAAGGGTTCCCACCGGCATGAAAAGGAATATGTTGTCACGGTAAAAAGAGAGATCACGCCGGAATTTTTAGAGAGTATGAAGCAGGGCGTTTACCTGAAAGATCTGCATTTGAAAACGAGAAAATGCAGGATCAGGCAGGTGGATGGCCATACTTTTGTTATTATTCTGACTCAGGGAGTCAATAAGCAGATCAGGAGAATGTGCAGGGCCTGCGGGAATACGGTATCTGCCATCAGACGGGTGCGGATTATGAATATCCTGCTGGGAGACCTTGGGGAGAATGAGTGGCGGGAAATTAAAGGTGAGGAGAAGCGGCGGCTATATGAATTATCAGGACAGAAAAGACAGAATGCGGGAACTGACCGCAAAGCTGAATGAGGCGTCTAAGGCATACTATGCGGAGGATCGGGAGATCATCAGCAACTTTGAGTACGATGCGCTGTATGATGAACTGCGGAAGATGGAAGAGGAGACGGGGATTGTCTTAGCGGGAAGCCCCACCTTGCGGGTGGGATATGAGGCGGTGGAGGAACTGCCCAAGGAGCGCCATGAGCGTCCGATGCTGTCCCTTGATAAGACAAAGGACAGAGAAGCGCTGGCGGAGTGGCTTGACGGAAGGGAGGGGCTCCTTAGCTGGAAACTGGACGGGCTGACCATCGTGCTGACCTACCGGGAAGGAAAGCTCTTAAAAGCCGTGACAAGAGGAAACGGCGAGATCGGGGAAGTAATCACGGGAAATGCGAAAGTGTTTCAGAATATTCCGCTTCGCATATCCTATACCGGGGAGCTGATCCTGCGGGGGGAGGCGGTTATCACCTATTCCGATTTTGAGCGGGTGAATGAGGAGATCGAGGATGTCTCGGCGCGGTATAAAAATCCCAGGAATCTCTGCAGCGGTTCCGTCAGACAGCTTGACAACCGGATCGCGGCAGGGCGGAATATCCGGTTTTATGCCTTCGGGCTTGTAAAAGCGGAGAATGTGGATTTTGAAAACAGCAGGGAAAAAGAGTTTGCCTTCCTTTCGGAGCAGGGCTTTGAGGTGGTGGAATACCATAAAGTGACGCCGGAGTCGGTGGCGGAGAAGGTGGATGAGTTCGAGAAAAAGGTGGCGCACTATGATATTCCGTCGGACGGACTGGTGCTGACATATGAGGATATCGCCTACGGGGAGTCCCTTGGACAGACCAGCAAATTCCCGCGTAATTCCATTGCCTTTAAATGGCAGGACGAGATACGGGAGACGGAACTTTTGGAAATAGAGTGGAGTCCCAGCAGGACGGGACTGATCAATCCGGTGGCGATCTTTAAGCCGGTGGAACTGGAGGGAACTACGGTGAGCCGGGCGTCCGTCCACAATATCAGTATTTTGCGGGCGCTGAAATTGGGGCTTGGAGATAAGATTACGGTCTATAAGGCAAATATGATCATTCCCCAGATCGCGGAAAATCTGACCGGCAGCGATACGCTTAAGGTTCCGGAGCGATGCCCTGTCTGCGGCGGCGAGACGGAAATAAGGCAGGTGGCGGATGCCGCATCTTTGTATTGCACAAATGCGGACTGTGCGGCGAAGAAGATCAAGGCGTTTGCCCATCTTGTGAGCAGGGACGCGCTGAATATCGACGGGCTCTCGGAGGCGACGCTGGAGAAGTTTATCGGAAAAGGTTTTATCCATGAGTTTGCGGATATTTTTCATCTCGAGCGTTACAAAGAAAAGATCGTGGAGATGGAGGGTTTCGGGGAAAAATCCTACCGGAACCTGATCGCGAAGGAGCCCGCCGCCGACGGGAAGCTGAGCAGCATAGAGGCGGCAAGGCGTACGACACTGCCCAGATTTTTGTATGCGCTTGGCATCTCCGGCATCGGACTGGCGAATGCGAAGATGATCTGCGGGGAGTTCGGGGATGATTTTGAGAAGATGCTGCAGGCGGATGAGGAGAGGCTTGGGGAGATAGACGGCGTCGGCGGGGTGCTGGCGGGGGCATTTGTCTCCTGGTTCCGGGATGCGGAGAATCTGCGAAGAGCCAGGGCGCTTTTTGAGGAACTGAGCATCGAGAAACGTGAGTTTACGGAGGGCGGAAGCCTGAGCGGAAAGAGTTTTGTGATCACTGGGAGCCTTACCCGCTATGAGAACAGGGACGCCATGAAGGAGGCGATCGAGGCAAAGGGCGGCAAAGTGACGGGCAGCGTGACAAAAAAGACGGCGTGCCTGATCAACAATGATATCGCCTCGAATTCGTCAAAGAATAAGAAGGCGAAGGAACTGGGGATTCCGATTGTGACGGAAGCAGATTTCATCGCTCAGTATCTGGAGCAGTGAAGGGCGGATCAATATTGTTTGGTTGATGGCTGAACTGTCACCAGCCGTGAGATAGAAATGTAGTAAAGAATTTATAGCAGAAAAGAGGAACATTATGCCGATCAGAGTGCAGAATAATCTGCCTGCGAGGGAGATACTGGAAAACGAGAATATATTTGTGATGGCGGAGCAGCGCGCCCTGGCGCAGGACATCAGGGCGCTGCAGGTGTGTATTTTGAATCTGATGCCGGTAAAGCAGGATACGGAACTGCAGATTCTGCGGGCTTTTTCCAATACGCCGCTGCAGGTGGATGTGACTTTTGTGACGATAAAGAGCCATACGTCCTTAAATACGTCCGCCAATCATTTAAATACTTTTTATGTGACCATGGATGAGATCCGGGAGAGAAACTTTGACGGTATGATCATCACCGGGGCGCCGCTGGAGGAGATTCCCTTTGAGGAGGTGGATTACTGGGAGGAACTTTGTGAGATTATGGACTGGACAAAGTCCCATGTGACCAGCACATTACATATCTGCTGGGGTTCCCAGGCGGCGCTGTACCATCATTACGGGCTCTCCAAACAGGATCTGCCGGAGAAGCTGTTCGGCGTATATGCCCACCGGGTGTCCAACCGCAAGGTGCCGCTGGTGCGCGGGTTTGATGATATTTTTTACGCGCCCCACAGCCGCCACACGGAGACGCCGGCGGATCAGATCAGGGCGTGCAGGAAACTGAAAGTGCTGGCGGAATCCGAGGAGGCAGGGGTTTTTCTGGCAATCTCAAGAAATGGCAGGCAGATCTTTGTACAGGGGCATCCCGAGTATGACAGGGTGACGCTGCACAACGAATATATGCGGGATCTGAATAAGGGACTGCCGATTCATGTGCCCTTTAACTATTATCCGGATAATGACCATACGAAAAAACCGATGATGGAGTGGCGGTCGCACTGTAATACATTATATAGCAATTGGTTAAATTATTATGTTTATCAGAATACTCCATATCTGCTTGACGAGATAGGGTTTAAGACCATGGAGGAGTGTACGATCGAGGAGAATGATTAGGGGGCAGAAAGAAGTTCGGGAATCGGATATGGCAGACAGCTTTCCTGTACAGAATAGCAGGCGGGAAGGACTGGTTCTGATGGGAAAGGCAGAAGAGAGGCGCGGTTTTGTGATGGTGGTCATTTATTTTTCGGGTACGGGAAATTCTGAATATATCTCCCGGCAATTTGCGGAACGCATGGGGGCGAAATGCCACAGCATTGAGGAAGATGTGGATTTTGAGAGGCTGCTTTCGGAGGCGGATATCCTGGCGGTCTGTTATCCGATATACGGTTCTTTAGTCCCGCGTATTATGCGGGAGTTTGCAGAAAAGTATAAAAACATGATCAAAGAGAAAGAACTTATTATTTTCTGCACACAGATGATGTTTTCCGGCGACGGCGCAAGGGCATTTGCAAGGCTGATCCCGGGCTGTGAAAAGAATGTGATCTATGCGGAGCATTTCTGTATGCCGAATAATATCTGTAATTTTTTTCTGTTTCCGATACGGGAGAGAGAACGCAGCCGTAAAAAGAGAGCGGCGGATAGAAAGCTGGAGAAAGTTTGCCGGGACATTCGGAGGGGAATTTCAAAAAAGAGAGGGTGGAGCAGTTTTTCCGCTTTTTTAGGCAGAATGCAGAATACATCTTTTCCGGGAATCGAGGAGAAGGGAAGAAGTTCCTTTGCGGCGGATAGAGACTGCACAGGATGCGGGCTGTGTGTCAAGAGATGTCCGATGCAGAATCTTGAATTTGTGGGCGGAAGAGTAAGACAGAGGGATAATTGCACGCTCTGTTATCGATGCGTCAACCTCTGTCCCCGGAAGGCTGCGGTTGTGCTGTTTCACAAGAAACCGAAACGACAGTATAGAGGTATGTAACATCTGTTTTTGAAGAAGGTGGGAAACGGCTGTGAGCGTATGTTTGAAGGATGCCGCCTTAACAGTCTGGAAGAAGTCCGGATCAGAACCGGAAAGTGGCGTGGGGAAGTCTGGAATTTTACAGATGTGGGAGTCTAGTACTGCATTGCGGAAATAACGGTGAAAATCAGTGCCCGATATTTGTGTCAGGGCAAGGCGGAAGAAGGAGGCGATGCGGTGGCATCGTTGGCTGATGACAACGCAGCAATGACACAAAGAGCGGGTGCTGAGTTCACCGAAATTTCCGCAAGGTAGTACTAGCCCTGCTGTGAAAGACAGGATTTCCTGGGATGGTTTGGACTGTGGCTGGATCAGCAGGAGGAGACGAACTATTTTAAGGATTATGTGTATGAGGAAGGGGATTGTGAGTGAGCATAATTGCGCTATCAATAGTATTTCAAAAAAATATATAGTGTATGATCAAAAATGAGAAGTGATGTGACAGATGCTTGACAGGATCACAACATATGGAAAGTGTGGAAATGCATACCGGAAAAGAAAGACTAAAAGAAAAACTGAAAAAGCAGCAGGAAATATATGCCTCCGTGAAAACGGGAGATACCGATGCCGTCTGCTATAAAGAATTTCAGAACGGGGAGTGGGGCACGGATGATGCCAATTATACAAACCGTCTCAGGCTGGCGTATTATCTTTTGTACTGGAAAACAGGGGAGGAGGATGTGATCGCCTGGCTGTTTCAGGAAGAGCTGAAAGACAGGGAGCGCAATTCTTTCCAGGGGATCGGGAGCACGATCCGGATTTTGACAGGATTGCTGCAAAAGTACAACGCGGATCATAAGTATGACGAACTGTTCGGGCGGGCAAAAAACGCAAATTTTGACTGCGCCTGCGGTTATGATGCGGCGGATGTGGTGGATGACGACTTTGAGAAGAATGATCTTCTGGACTGCATTTATCTGTGCCGGGAGCTGGAATACAGAGATGTCATGGGCGCTTTGGTGGATGAGTGGAAAGACAGGGCGAGGAGAGAGGCGAACTGGAAAACTTCCGGGAGGAGCATGCTGACAGGCTTCAACACTTATCTGGGGAGAGAGGCGGAAAATGAGGAGCTCTATCGGGAACAGCTTGCGGAAACTCTTGCGGCAGGCGGTGGCAGGACAAAGGAGATCATCTCGGCTTACAGGGATATGATCCATTATTATCTGCGGGTGGAAAATGAGGAGCGGGCGGCTCATTATTGCAGGATGGTCATAGAAACCACGGATTACAGGCAGGTCAGGACACTGCGGCTGTTTGGGGATATTCTGGAAGGGTGTATGGAAGTTGTAGTACTAGAGCCCTTCGGGACATCGGATCTGTGGGAGTGGACGAAGAAGGAACTGCAGAGCGAGCCGCAGAGAAACCGCTATGGGAACCTGTATACCAAGGGGATCGCGGCTGGGAGGGCAGTAGGTGATCCCTATGCGGAAGAGCTGGAGAAGGAATATTTGAACAGGAGGCGTGAGTGGGGCTTGGGAGGGGTATCCGTATAGATGTGTGAGAAAATAAAAATCAATCCTCAAAAACTTTATAATGGCTGCATTTTTATGGCGGTGGCTCATGCGGTAACGGTCGGAGAATATCCGGAGTTAGATTATGAACATTCCTGGGATGGTATAAATTACTGCATGAATAACAGCAGGGGGTGCAGAGCCACGATCACCTTTGACAAAAAGTATATCATTGCCGTATTTCAGGATGTATCAGCAAAAATGCCATATCAGGATGCAATGAACTATTTTAAAGGCGCGCCAAAAGCCATTGCCAGGCTTGCGAAAACAGAAACGCTTCTCTATGTTCTGGAAAATATAGCCGGGGAAACAAAACCCTATATTACAGCGGCATTTTGGGGAACCTGGAAGGAACTGTACAGCGTGTCCTAATATGACGAACTTATGAAAAACAGTGCTCATATACTTGCCGTACAGCTTATGGAGCCCCGGGAAGCGCTCAGGGCTTGCGATGCTTGCACCGGGGTGGTTGATTTCTTTCGCTGCAATGTCAGGCACGCTGACGTCCTGGTTATTCTTTTCTCATTTTTTCCACTCGACAACCCTATTTTTTCGATTCACCTATCTACTTTCCGAGACTACTCATATCGCAAGACTGTACTTAGTATAGCACGAAATATGTCGAATAACAATTAAATAAATGCACATATAGGCGTTATTTCGATTTTTATAATGTTACGCAATAGAACACGGGTTTTGAGGATAAGCACATAAAACCCCTTGCCCCGTCATTTCAATGTAAACGGTAGATAGTCCGTACCTATACAAAACTGGAGCAAACCTGTATGATAGAAACAGATTTGCTCCAGTCTTTATTTCGCTTCTTCTTTACCGGGCTTCCGGCAGTTCGTAGGCAGGTTCGGTGACCAGGAGAGCAGGTCATCCAGAAAACTGCGGTCAGTATCGTCCAGATGCTTTGGGATTTCGATAAGCAGGTATTCAAAATAATCATACGGTTTCAGATTGTTGGCTTTTGCGGTTTC
>JAAWOG010000012.1 GCA_022799355.1 Lachnospiraceae bacterium
CATTCTTCCATATCGATAAGTATTGCATTGGGAGCAAGCGTTGCTCTCTGGTACATTGGTTCGTATATGAAAACGCTTCCCACAGAACCAATATTTGATAAAATAAGTTCTCCACCAAACAAGTTCGAGTTATTCAAAAAATCATATGAATGCTTATCAACATATACTTTTAAAGCATCGGCTGATGTTCCTGACAAATCTACTGTTCGTACAAGCATCGCATAATCAGGTTCATCTAAATACTGAACATTTTCATTAAGCGATGCAAAACTGCCACTCGCAACATAATCAGTAATACGTTTAGCAATCGATGATAGTTTTCTTCTTTCCCAATGTTCAGGAATCTTACCAATCCATTCCTTCCCACTGTCTTTATATTTTGAATAGGTGTTCATCGTTTACACCTCCCCGAATAATTTTGTAATATATGCTTGAATTCTTCGCCCAAATGCTTCTATGTCATGCAGAGTCTGCTCCGCATTGCCAACCGCAGTAAACTTATAGAAATGACGTGTAAACGGAATCTCATAACCTTTCTTCGTCTTACTTTCATCTACCCATGCATCCGGAGCATATGGCAGAACCTCGCGCTTTATATATTCGTCAATATCCTCTTTTACAGGAATCTGCTCTGTATCACGCAAATCCGCATCCGGTTCGGGATTTCCATTTTTGTCCACACAAATATCTGCCGTTTGATCCTTTTCGGATAAAGCCGTCAGAATAGCCTTCAGAACGGGAGCCTTTACCGTAACTCCTGTTTTCTTTAATGCCTTGTGGAGCTGCTTGGTAAACTCAGCACGATTTTTATAAAGCACCGTTGCATCCATCGTTCCGACTGCCACAAGAATATCTGCCTGCTGTTTTTCTCCGGCTTCTACCTCTTTCGCAATTCCCTCCGGCTTACGTTTACGACTCTTTGCAAGATTCGCAAAAGCAGTCTGTTCACTGACACGAGCAATACGCTCCTCTGAGGCCTGGAAATTTAATCTAAGAGGCCTCTCCACTGTAACTTTCCAGTAGGCAAAGTCATCCTCATCAAAAATCTTACAATATTCGCCCGGCACAAAGTCCCCATAAATATTAGTCAGTTCCTTGATATGTTCCTCTGTCAGCATTTTTCTTTTTTCGCCCAGTGGCTTTCTCATACGGTCACAGAAGGAAGTGCCGTCAATCAACTGAATTTTGCCTTGGCGTACACCGCTTTTTCTGTTGGTTACAATCCAAATGTAAGTAAGAATTCCTGTGTTGTAAAAGAGCTGGTCTGGCAATGCAATAATGGTTTCAAGCCATCCCTGCTCGATAATCCATCTACGAATTTCGCTTTCTCCGCTTCCTGCATCCCCAGTGAAGAGCGGAGAACCATTGAATACTATAGCAATTCTTGTGCCACCTTCTTCTGGTGGCAGCATCTTGCTAATCATGTGCTGTAGGAAGAGCAGGGAACCGTCCGATACCCTTGGGAGTCCCGCACCAAAACGACCCTTATAGCCAAAGTCTTCTGCTTCATCACGGATGAACTTCTCATATTTTTTCCATTCAACACCAAACGGAGGATTGCAAAGCATATAGTGGAACTGCTCATGTGGCAGTTTGTCTTCCGTAAAGCTATTACCCAAATGAATATTCTCATAACCCTTGCCTTTAATCATGGTATCTGATTTGCAAATGGCATAGGTTTTTTCATTTAGTTCCTGTCCGTATACTTCAATGATGGCACGGTCATTCTGCTCAGTTGCGTACTCTATTCCGGCAGAAAGCATCCCGCCCGTTCCTGCTGCCGGGTCATACAGCTTGGCCATGAATCCTGGCTCACAGATTTTTGCCATATCAGGGTCAAATAATATGGATACCATCAGCCTGATTACTTCACGAGGTGTAAAATGTTCTCCCGCTGTTTCATTGGACATTTCAGAAAACCTGCGAATCAGTTCTTCAAAAATGTATCCCATTTCCTGATTGCTCACATTGTCCGGGTGCAGATCAATATCATCCACGAATTTCAAGAAAACCAGATATAACAGGTTAGCCTTATCCAATCTTGAAATCTGTGAGTATATATCAAAAGATTCCAGTATGGTACGAGCATTTTCGGAGAATCCTTTTATGTAATCAATCAAATTATCCGCAATGTTGCCCGCATCATTCTTCAGCTTCTCAAATGTAAATTCGCTTGTATTGTAGAATTTATAGTTTGTAATTTTGGTCAGGAAAGGTGCTTTGTTTTTGTATTTTAGTGTAGCATTCGCTTTCAGCACTTCATCCTTTGTATCTCTTAAAACGCTGTCCAGACGGCAAAGAACAGTAAAAGGCAGAATAACCTCACCATATTCGCTCTGCTTATAATCGCCTCTGAGCAGGTCTGCAATTTTCCATATAAAATTCGATTTCTCTGAAATATTAATACTCATTGATATCAATTCCTCCTGCAATTAGTCTTTCGTAGCGCTCGTTAGACATAATGACCGCTATTGGTTTCCCATTTTTATTTATATATGCCGCCTTATCTTCCTCGACCAATTTCTTAATCACTTTCGAGGATTGCCCTCTGTTAAACTCAGTAATATTCAAATGTTCCATTGGTATTTTAGGTTTCATTTTTACATCTGCCAATATCAGCACCTCCTTGAAAAGCATAGACTTTCTCCTCATAATTATAACACAAAAGGATTGTAATTACAATCCTAATTAAAGTGTTTTTATAATATTTTTTATGCACCATAAAAATAATTACTTTTATGGTGCATAAAATTGCTGTGATTCGGCAGAAATCTTGCTGTATACTTTTTTGCACAAAAAAAGACCGCAACTCTTTTCTTGGGGTAAGATGTACAATCCTCCCCAATGCTAAAGCCACGGTCCTTTTATTTTTGTGTGATTACTATTTATATTCCAAGCATAGTTTATAAATACTTCCTAAATGCTTTCTTCATCTTCATTGCGACATCCATCGCCCAATCAAACTGCTCCGGCCATTTATCCTTATTATCAAAATCCGCATCATGAATTACAAGAATCCTGCTTGCCTTCTTTTCCGGTAATTCTCTCCAGTCCAGCGGCATTCCCATATCTGATTCAATGTCTGCCTTGTGCGAATAAAATTTCTGATATAGCTCTTTATCGTCAGTAATGTACCATTCTACAATAATGCTTTTGTCTTTTCTGACTTGCAGCAGACTTATGTGACAAGCTGAAGAGCCTACACTCAACGTCATCCAGTGGTCGGTACTGGCTTTTCTTCTGTTAAATGCTTTTGAAAATGCGGCATTATCAAATGCGTATTCGTTAAAAGCAACCCAATAATCATATCTTGCCTGCAACGTAGGAGAACTGCTGGTTTGACGTTTAATCTCTTTTGTCCAGTCATTCGGTTTTTCAATGGCCTCAAATTTCACGGCAATATCCGAATTACCAATTTGATACAGCTTAATCTCCAAAAGAAAAAATGCTATATTTTCATCAGTATGATTGTTCAGCCATTCGATTGCAGCACGGTGTTCTTCTCTTGCTCTCTTCACAATCCAAATCACTATATCTGCTGCTTTCCCTGATGCATATGTAATCAGTTTGCCAAGATGATCGTGATTGGTATCTTCCAGCTGATTTTCGATAATAATTTTCCTATCTGTCCCAGTTTCTGTTGCGTAAATATCTACATTGAAATCGCCCACACTGGATTCTGTTTCATCTACCGTAATTTCAAGACCCACAGCATCTGAGAGCAAATTAAGATTCTCTTCTTCTGCAAGCCACGGAGTGAAATCCAATGCTTCGTGCGGCCACACTCTTCTTAAATCTTTTATTTCTTTAAGCTGTCCTAAATTTATCACTTCAAATCTCTCCTTGCCCGCTTTGACATCAATATCATACAACGGTCGCTTCGCTTGCCTTTCAGACGCTCCGATTGCTGTCAATAACGCTACACACTCGCACTCTGCCAGCAGTCCTAAGCACTCACCAAGCCAAAATCGAATAATAAGTCATAGCGTAGATTCCAAAATCCCATCAAGGTACTTTTGTAACCTCGCCCTATTTTCCAAATTTCCTGTTCACTCATTCTCAGTATTCACTTCCGAAGAATGCCCATTTTATCGGCTTTTTCGGCACTTTTTCTACTTGTTTCTCGTCATTAAACAAACACACTCAACATGAACACTATGGCAGAACTGATCACAGACTCTCCCCCGCTTCAGCTCATATCCGCCCTCGCACAATATCTTCAGATCCCGCGCCAGCGTAGCGGAATCACAGCTTACATACACCACTCGTTCCGGCTGCATTTTCAGGATCGTCTCCAGCGTAACTTCGTCACATCCCTTCCGGGGCGGATCTACTACGATCACATCCGGGTGACGCATATCCGTCTCTCCCTCTCCCGCCGTGCCATAAAATTCCGGCAGCACTTCTTCCGCTTTTCCTTCAAAGAACTTTACATTTGTAATACCATTTTTTCTGGCATTCTCACGGGCATCCTCTATCGCTTCGGGAATCACCTCCACCCCGTAAACCTGTTTTGCCCCGAAGGAGAGAAACAGAGATATCGTGCCGATACCGCAGTACAGATCCCAAACCGTCTCTCCTCCCGTGAGTTCCGCATAAGAAAGCGCCGTGGAGTAGAGCCTTTCCGCCTGCGTGGAATTAACCTGATAAAAGGACCTGGGGGAAATCTCATATGTGACACTTCTGTCAGTTTTTATAAAATCATCTCCGTCCGCCTGCAGCAAATGCAGCCTGTCCCGTATCTTATCCCTCCCCCAGATCGTGCAGGTTTCTTTCCCCATGATAACATTTGTATTCTCCGTGTTAAAATTTACGGAAATACTTGTCATCCCGGGAAGCAGCGCAAGCCTGTCCAGGAGCCTGTTCTGCTCCGGAATCCATTCCCTCTTCCGTCCGCCCGGAGCATTGACCACAATGCACACCATCAATTCCTCCGTAAAAAAACCCTTCCGTACCAGCACATGCCGCACCAGCCCCTGCCCGGTCCCCTCATCGTAAGCCGCCACCTGGTACTGCCTCATATGTTTCAGTATGGTATCCAGAATCCTTTTATTTTCCCTTGCCCCTAACAGGCAGTCCGTGTTGGGAATAATAACATGTGTCCTCCCGGCATAAAAGCCCGTAACCGGCGTTCCGTCCTTTGAACAGCCAAAAGGATACTGTGCTTTATTGCGGTAGTGCCAGGGACTTTCCATTCCAATAATGGGCTCCATAATCTCCCGGATCATTTCCGGTTCAAACCCCCCGATCCGCACAAGATTATTCTCCACCTTGGACTGCTTAAAAGCAAGCTGTTTCCCATAGGACAACGCCTGAATCTGACAGCCGCCGCACTGCCTGCTGACAGGACAGCAAGGCTCCACCCTGCTTGGAGAAGGTTTGATGATCTCCTCCAGCCTTGCAAACGCATAATTTTTCCTTACCTTTGTCAGTTTCACCTTTGCCACATCTCCCGGCAGGGCGTCCTTGACAAAAAGGGAGAAGCCCTCTATTTTGCCGATGCCCTCCCCTTCCGCTCCGATATCTTCTATTGTTACCGTATAAATCTGATTTTTTTCAAATCCCACCTTGTTCTCCCCGGCTTTTTTCCTTTACTCCGCTTTGTTCCCATACTGTCCCGAAACTCTTTGCCTTTACTCCATCTGCGTCGTCGTCACGTTGGACTCCAGCAGCCTGTTAAACCCAAGCCACCCTTTATCGCAGGCATTATTCAACAGTTCCGTAAATGTCTCCAGCTTCGCATCCGTATTATCCGCGAAGTTAAGCGCTGCCGCCTCAATGATCGCCGGCTTTTTCGGAGAACCAAACTCAAACTCCCCATGATGTGCCAGAATACAGTGCTTCAGCTCCGAAGAAAGCCGCGCCGGAAAGCCGTCTATCTTCCTTATTTTCTCCCCCACCATCTCCGTTCCTATCACAATATGCCCAAGAAAGTTTCCGTCATCGGTATAATCGTTCATCGGGAATGCCGAAAGCTCTTTTATCTTTCCGATATCATGACAGAGTGCCGCCGTGATCAGCAAGTCCTTATTAAGTTTCCGATATCTTGTACAATAAAAATCGCAGAGTTTTACAACGCTCAGCGTGTGCTCCAAAAGCCCGCCAACAAAGCCGTGATGCACCGTCTTTGCCGCCGAGGAATTTTTAAATTTCTTCACAAAATCCTTATCTTCGATAAAAAGTTTCTGGCAGAGTTTTTGCAGATATGGGTTGGAGATACCTTTTATGTAACCTATCACCTCACCATACATCTCATCAATATTATAAGCGCTTACCGGCAGATAATTCTTCGGATCATATTCTCCTGTTCTCGCAACTCTGGTACGCTTTACATTCAATTGAAGCATCCCCTGAAAACTGTTTACATCTCCATAGACCTCCACATAATCCATCGCCTCAAAGTCAGCGATACCCGCATTGTTGGGATCCCAGATCTTCGCCTCGATCGTACCTGTCTTATCCTGCAATGTCGCGGTCTCATAAGGCTTTCCGTTTTTTGTAACGGCCGATGTCTTATGTTTGCAGAGATAAATGTCAAATATTTTATCGCCTTCCTTAAAATCCTTTATGCATTTCATCATAATACCTCCTGATTTAATATTACTATATTTTATTTCCCGTTTTTACCGCGCATACAACACTTAGTGCCGAACTTTCCGCTGTTTCCGCAGTCACTCCACGGTCTGCTCCTTCAATGTTACCGTCACCGTCATCTCCTGATACTCCCCTTTGCCCTGATTTTGTCTTGCCACCGTAAGTTTCAGATTCTGTCCAACCTGTGCCTTCATTAACATATTCACAAATTCGGCATAAGATACAATATCCTCCTCCCCGACCTTTGTAATGATATCCCCGCTTTGCAGTCCCGCCTGCATAGCCGGTGAATCCATATCGATGCCCGTCACATAAGCACCCTTCGGAAGCTGATATTCCTGATAGATAACCGAATTGATTTCTGCGCCGTGTATTCCAAGATACACCATTTTCTCTCCGTTGGAAAGCTTCTCAATGGTCCTTTTCAATTCTGAGATACCAATTGCGCAGAGCCCGTTCTGCATATCATCGCTCTCCTGTCCATTGTATAAAATGCCCACAACTTCCCCACGCATATTGGCAAGAACACCGCTGGCCGACCTGCTTCCGTATATGTCCGTCGTCAACAGCTTATAGTTGGAATCCAAAAGCCCCAGTGCAGCTCCCTGAGATGTCACCATACCATAACAGACAGAATCACTGATCCCCACCGGAGATCCCAGCGCCATAATGGGCTGCCCCACTAAGATTCGTCCCGCAGAGCTCCCCAGCACAGCATAGGCGATTCCCTCTAACTGTTCTCCACTCAGCTCCTGGAGGGGTACCGCAATCACCGCAAGCCCGGTGGCCTGGTCCGTCTCCTTCACGCTGGCTTCTTTCTGCTCCCCTCCAAAGGCAACCGTTATGCTGTCCGCACCTTTCAGTTCCTGATACCCTGTCAGTATCAAAAGCTCTCTTCCATTGTCCGCCACAACTAATCCGGAAGTTACGCCCGTATTTTCCAGTGTATCATTAATCCAGTTCACATCGGAGGTTACCGCCGTCACCGACACAATACTTTTCTCCACCTCCGCCCGCAGTTCCCCGAGTACGCCGTACAATGCCTGATACTCTTCCAGCGTGGTTATTTTTGCCGCTTCTTCCGGTGATATCTCCCCCGCCGTATTTTCCCCGGAGCCGGTGCCCTCTTTATCCCCGGGCGCCTCTGTTGTTGTCTCCCCTTCCGTTGCTGTTATTTCCTGCCCGTCCGGATCTTCGGAGCCATCTTCTTTATTCCCCGCGGCTTCCTCCTCCCGAATGATCTGCAGTTCTTCTTCATCCGCCGCCATATCCTCCGGACTGACTTCCTCTTCTTCCTCCGGAAACCGAACGATCTCCGTCTCTTTCTCGGGATAGATCATTCTGTTGATCACAGGTTCCAAAAGCAGGAACGTCACACATGCCACCACACCAAAGACCATCGCCATCACAACCGTAATGACCGTCCGCCGCACCAGCTTCCTCCGATTCACGGGACGCTCTTTTATTTTTTCCTGTAAAAAAGTGATCTCAGAAGTAATTTCCGAATCCAGATCAGACTGCTCCACTTCGGTTTCCATCTCCCGGATATTTTCTTTTTTCTGCATATCAACTCCTATTTCCCTTATTATCAGAGCTTTCCGCCGCCCTGTATCACTTTAATTTCTAGTATAGTGCATTCCCAAAATCCTGTAAAGTTTTTCCCATAAAGTTATAATATGTGGTATAATATCGACAGATATTATACCAGCGCCGAGCGAAGCGAGTGTGCATCGCAAAGCGTAGCATGTCGATAGACATGGTATAATATCGGCAGATATTATACCAGCGCCGAGCGAAGCGAGTGTGCATCGCGAAGCGTTACCATGGCGATAGACATGGTATAATCTCAACAGAACGCCAAAAACATGGCAAATAGTAATCAATTTAAGTATACGGGAACAGATATCATGAACGACAAATCACTGAAAGTTTTGGAATTTTATAAAATTATCGAATTGCTGACAGAACATGCCACCTCTGAGCCGGGACGCATAATGTGCCGCGCTTTACGTCCCTCTGTGGTTCTCTCCACCATCGAGCAGAGCCAGCAGGAGACCGAGGATGCCGTGGGACGGCTTCTGCGCAGGGGTTCTACAAATTTCGGCAGCAACAAAGATCTGGGCTTTTCTTTGAAAAGTCTGGATGTGGGCAGCACTCTATCCATCTCCGAACTGTTAAAGATCGCCATGCTGTTGGAAAACGTGGCAAGGGTAAAAAACTATGGCAGAGAAGGAAAAGAAAACGGGCAAAATACCCGGAATGAGGAGGACGATGCACTGACGCGCGCTGACTCCCTTGCCCCTTTATTTGACGCCTTAGAGCCTTTTACACCGCTTTCCTCGGAAATCAGGCGATGCATTTTATCAGAGGAAGAAATTGCGGATGATGCCAGCAGCAACCTAAAAAGAATACGGCGCGAAAAACTGTCCACCAGCGATAAGATCCATGCGCAGCTTCTCTCTATGGTGAACGGCTCCTGCCGCAGCTATCTGCAGGACGCTGTAATCACTCAGCGCAATAACCGCTACTGTATTCCCGTGAAGGCGGAATATAAAGCGCAGGTCCCGGGTATGGTACACGACCAGTCGTCCACCGGCTCTACTTTTTTTATCGAACCTTCTGCTGTTGTGGCATTAAATAACAGGTTAAAGGAATTGGACACGGAGGAAAAAGATGAAATCGACGTAATCCTTGCGGGTTTAAGCGCTCAGACGGCTGAACATTCTTCTGAGATTCTCGAAGACTGTCGGCTGATGACACTGCTTGATTTTATTTTTGCCAAAGCCTCCCTTGCCCTTACCATGAACGGCTCCCGTCCTCTCTTTAACGAAGAGTACCGGATCAATATCAGGAAAGGACGCCATCCGCTGATCGATAAAAAATCCGTGGTGCCCATCGATATTCACCTTGGGAAGGACTTCGATCTGCTGGTTATCACCGGTCCGAATACCGGCGGCAAGACCGTCTCCTTAAAAACCGTCGGGCTGTTTACGCTGATGGGGCAGGCGGGGCTGCAGATCCCCGCACTGGACCGCTCGGAACTTTCCGTTTTCCGGGAAGTTTATGCGGATATCGGCGATGAACAGAGCATCGAGCAGAGCCTGTCCACATTTTCCTCCCATATGACAAACATCGTCCGCATCCTCAAAAACGCACAGGAAAACTCCCTCTGTCTTTTTGATGAACTGGGGGCGGGAACAGATCCCACGGAGGGCGCCGCCCTTGCCATTGCCATTTTAAATTATCTGCATGAGCGGGGTATCCGCACTATGGCTACCACCCATTACAGCGAACTAAAAGTTTATGCCCTGTCTACGGATTTTGTGGAAAATGCCTGCTGTGAATTTAACGTGGAGACACTTCGCCCCACATACCGCCTGCTGATCGGTATTCCGGGCAAGAGCAACGCTTTTGCGATCTCCCGCAGGCTGGGACTGCCGGAGTATATCATCGATGCCGCCAGGTTGCAGATCAGTGAAGAAAAAGAAAGTTTCGAGGACCTGATTGCGGATCTGGAGAGCAGCAAGGTTACGATCGAAAAGGAAGAGGCCGAGATACGTTCTTATAAGGAAGAAATTGAGGCCCTGAAAAAGAAGCTGGAGGCAAAACAGGAAAAGCTGGACGCTTCCAGAGAAAAAATCCTGCAGGAAGCCCATGCCCAGGCAAGAGATATCCTGCAGGATGCAAAAGACACTGCGGACGAAACCATCAGGGCTTTTCAGAAGGCAGGTCCCGGCGCTTCCATGAAAGAGTTAGAAGCTTCCCGGCAAAAGCTTCGCAAAAAAATTGATGACAAAAACAGTAAACTCTCCCTGAAGAACACGCCGAAGCCCGATACCTCCAAAGCCCTGAAAGCTTCCGACTTAAAGTTGGGAGACTCCGTAAAAATTCTTTCCATGGGCTTAAAGGGTACGGTCAGTTCTCTCCCGGACCATAAAGGCAGCCTGTTCGTACAGTGCGGCATCATCCGCACTCAGACAAATATTAACGACCTGATCCGGGTACAGGAAAATGACGTGACCGGACCGTCAGGATTGAGAACCGCCAAAACAAGTACCGGCAAAATGAAGATGAGTAAATCCCTCTCCATCTCCACAGAGATCAACCTGTTGGGAATGACAACGGACGAAGCGCTTTCACAGCTCGATAAATATCTCGATGATGCCTACCTCGCCCATCTTCCCAGTGTCCGTATCGTCCATGGAAAGGGAACCGGGGCTTTGAGAAATGCCGTGCAGCGACATCTGAAACAAATCCGTTATGTGGAGAGTTTCCGCCTCGGCGAATTCGGAGAAGGTGACGCCGGTGTCACAATTGCAACCTTTAAAAAATAACACACAGGAGGATTACCATGGCAGTCAAACAAAAAATTTTAATTGTAGACGATGACAACAATATCGCTGAACTGATTTCTCTTTATCTGACAAAGGAATGCTTCGAGACCATGATCGTAGGAGACGGGGAATCAGCTCTGACTGCGGTGGAAAGCTTTCGTCCGAATCTGATGCTGCTGGATCTGATGCTGCCGGGCATTGACGGCTATCAGGTCTGCCGGGAAATACGGGCAAAGTCATCCCTGCCCATCATTATGCTCTCGGCAAAAGGGGAGATTTTTGATAAGGTGCTGGGATTGGAAATGGGAGCTGATGACTATATGGAAAAACCCTTTGACTCCAAGGAACTTGTGGCAAGGGTGAAAGCCGTGCTGAGACGATATAAGCCTGCCATACAGGCGGCTCCCGATCCCGATATCAAATGCGTGGAGTACCCCGACCTTGTTGTCAACCAGACCAACTACTCCGTTCTCTACAAAGGGCATCCCGTGGAAATGCCTCCCAAAGAGCTGGAACTGCTGTATTTTCTGGCTTCCTCACCCAATCATGTTTTCACAAGGGAACAGCTCCTTGACCAGATCTGGGGCTACGAATATATCGGCGATACAAGAACCGTGGATGTGCATATCAAACGTTTACGGGAAAAAATAAATGACCATGAAAGCTGGAAACTGGCTACGATCTGGGGCATCGGTTACAAGTTTGAAGTAAAAATGTGAGGCGGGAGCATGAGTAAAACCCTCTATCCAAAATTCATATTGGCTTATCTGATCTTCGGCTTTTTCGGCTTTGTTGTTGTGGCTACTTTTGTGTCCAACATGACACTGGACCATATCAAAAAGAACCATGCCGAATCCCTGTATAAAGAAGCGATCCAGATTGCCAACACCTACGCCTCGGACCTCTATAGCAACCGAACCTCTTTAGACACCGTAAAAAATCAGATTGACGCACTGGCTGTCTATATGAACAGCACCATCTGGATCATCAACCCCTCCGGGCGCATGGTGTTAGACTCCTCTACCCCTCTTGACATCGAAAAAGAGACGGTAATTGAACATTTTGATTCCACGGCCGCCGCCGGTTCTTACTATACCGTCGGAAAATTTTTCGGCTATTTTCAGGAGGACATGCTCAGTGTATTCGCGCCTATTACCTACAACTACAGGGTTCAGGGGTATGTTGTCATCCATATGTCCATGTCTGCCATCAGGCAGGAGGCCCATAATTTTTTGAATATATCCTATATTATGCTGATTATTCTATTCGTACTATCCCTGATCATTCTGATCTTTTTTACGGAGATCGTCTACATTCCGCTGAAAAAGATCATTTCCGCCACGGAACAGTACGCTTCCGGCAATATGCACTATGAGTTTACAGTGGAAAGCGCCGATGAGATGGGATATCTTGCCGCCTCCCTGAACTATATGGCAAGCGAGATTGCCCGGGGCGAGGACAACCAGAAAAAATTTGTGGCAAATGTTTCCCATGACTTCCGCTCCCCGCTTACTTCCATCAGAGGCTACTTAGACGCCATGATAGACGGTACAATTCCGCCCGAACTGCATGAAAAATATTTAAATATTGTCCTGAACGAAACCGACCGCCTGAAAAAGCTGACGGACTCCCTGCTGACACTGAATAACCTGAATACAAAAGGTGTTTATCTGGAAAAATCCGTCTTTGACTTAAACACAACGATCCGAAATACCGCCGCCACCTTTGAAGGTGTCTGCAGAAATAAATCCGTTGCCATCGAACTGGTACTGACCGGAGAAATCATGCCAGTAGATGCCGATATGGGAAAAATCCAGCAGGTTCTTTACAACATTCTGGACAATGCCATCAAGTTCAGCCCCCAGGATTCCATTATCAAGATAGAGACCACGGAAAAGAAAAACAAGGTCTTTGTCTCCATCAAGGACAGAGGCATCGGCATCCCTAAAGAAGATTTAAAGCTGATCTGGGACCGCTTTTACAAATCCGATCTCTCCCGCGGCAAAGACAAGAAAGGCACGGGACTTGGGCTTTCCATTACGAAGGAGATCATTATGGCGCACGGCGAGCATATCAATGTAATCAGTACCGTCGGCGTGGGCACGGAGTTTATTTTTTCATTGCCTGTGGCGGACGAGGAAGAATAAATCCCCATCCGCCGCCAGTTTATGAAATAATATTCTTTCTTCTTGCAGGTCCCCAAATGATTCTCATCAGCAAGGTCGCCAGAAGCAAAATACCGCCCAGCAGATAAAAGGACGCTCTCACCGAATACCTGCTCCCTAAAAACCCCGTCAAGGGACTTGCCGCCACCATCAACACGGAGTACAGCATACTGTCCACGCTGATCAATGTCGCCCGATAATCGCTGGAAAAATCCCGGTTTACATTTTCACTGACTTTTATCTCCGCAAATCCTTCGCATCCCCGCGCAAGGCAGGCTCCGAGGAGAACAATGACAAGAATATTGTTGCCGGCAAGACAAGTGCCGACTCCGCTTATCACGCCGCATATCAATAATGCCGCTGCCAGTCTGCTCTCATTTTTGGACGCAATTCTCGTTCCCACCGCTCCTGCCAGCGGAATCACAAGCATGGGAATCCCAATCAGACTTTTCGGCCAGCCGCAGTTCACAAGATGTTCCTGCAGATACATCATAATCAGATAACAGGGGCAGGCAATGGCCGCACCGGAGAACAGTTTTCCAATTGTTATCGGATTCTCTTTTATAAACTGAAACGTCCCGGAAATATGCTGCTTCCAGCGTCTTCCCAGCTCTTCTTTTACACAGGAATCCCTCATTTCCTGTCCTTTCGTTACCACCGGCTCCCGCACTCCCGATACAAAGAAAATGATACACAGATACAAGCCCATACTGATATAATAAGTATACTTATATCCTATTAAAATAGCAAACGGGCTGGCCGCACAGGAAAGGGCACTCGTGATTCTGCCCGTTGCACTTAAGTTCGCCCATATTTTTTTATACCGTGTTTCGCATCCCGCTTCCAGCAGGCTGTCATAAACCAGCGCTTCCTCCGTTCCGGACGCCAGATTCAGGCTCAATGCGGAAAAAATCATTCCACAGTAAACAAACCCTGAAGAGCCCTCCAGTGTCATAAAAAGAGCCGAACCCATTCCAAGTACTGCCGATATCAAAAGGGTGCGCTTTCTCCCAAAAAGATCCGCCGCCATACCGCTGGGCACCTCAAAGAGCATGCTTGTGATATGATAAATGCCTTCCGCAATCCCTACCTGTGCCAGAGAAAAACCTCGCTCCAGCAAAAAAAGTACCCAGACGGCGTCCACCATACGAAAAGTGAGCGCCGCTTCATAAAGGTACATTCGTACCATCTGTTTTTTTATATTCATCATAAACCTCCGAATAAAATTTTCAATCGGAAAAAAATCTCAAAATAATAATACGTGGAATAATCACCCTGAAAAGGGCATAAAGATAGCCTGAAAGAATCAAATATTTCCTTTAAACATAAAAATAACCCGATTTTTCCAGCTCATGATGTTTTGCTCCCGTTACATAAAAACTGTCTGTATCATAACATGTGCTCTGTCTTCTGTCAATATGGCCCCATTTTATTTCCACCGCAGTCTGTGCAGCTCCCCTTTCCGCCGCAGCCCTTCAAAATCATTTTGCCGAAGCGCCTCATACAGCACAATTGCCACGGAGTTTGACAGGTTCAGAGAGCGAATATCATCCAGCATCGGAATCCTGATACAGTCCTCTTCGTGATCCACCAGAATTTCCTCCGGAATCCCCCCGCTCTCTTTTCCGAACATAATATAATCATCCATACCGAAAGAAACTTCCGTATAGACTTTTTTTGCCTTAGTCGTAGCAAACCGGATTTTTGCACCGGGATGTTTTTCCCGGAACTCCTGATAGTTGATATATCTTGTCACATCAAGGCTCTCCCAGTAATCCATCCCGGCACGTTTGATAGACTTTTCATCCAGCCGGAAGCCCAAAGGCTCTATCAAATGCAGACTGCTTCCCGTCGCGACGCAGGTCCTGCCGATATTTCCCGTATTTGCCGGTATCTCCGGCTGGTGTAAGATAATGTGCATCCTTCATTTCCTCATGGAGTTGCAGCAAATCTGACTCAGATTCACTTCAAATCTGTTATGCCTTATCCTGCTGTTTCTCTTTTCTAAGCCTCTCCACAAACTCTCTGATCCGCCCGATTGCAATTTTCAGATTATCCAGCGAGTATGCGTAAGAAATCCGCAAAAAGCCCTCGCCGCAGGCGCCGAATGCCGTCCCGGGCACCACTGCCACCTTCTCTTCCTTCAAAAGCCTCGTGGCAAACTCTTCACTGGTCATGCCAAATTCCTGAATGGAAGGGAATATATAGAACGCACCGAAGGGTTCAAAACATGCCAGCCCCATCTCCCGAAAGGCATGTACCAGATAGCGGCGGCGCTGATTGTACGCCTCACGCATCTCCTGCACATCTCCGTCGCCATTCTTAAGCGCTTCCACCGCCGCATACTGGCTTGTGGTCGGCGCGCACATAATCGCATACTGGTGCACTTTCAGCATCTGCTCGATAATATCCGCAGGTCCGCAGGCATAGCCAAGACGCCAGCCTGTCATCGCATAGGCTTTGGAAAATCCGTTGATCAGGATCGTTCTCTCCTGCATGCCGGGCATCTGAGCGATGGAGATATGTTTCTCCTTATAGGTCAGCTCCGAGTAGATCTCATCGGACATCACAAAAATATCCTTCTCAATACATATCTTTGCAATCTCCTGCAAATCTTTCTCCTCTAAAATAGCCCCCGTCGGATTGTTCGGGAAAGGCAGCACCAGAATCTTTGTCTTTTCGGTGATCGCATCCAACAGCTCCTGCGCCGTCAGCCGAAATTCATTCTCCTCTTTTAAATCGATGATCACAGGCACGCCCCCCGCCAGGAGCACGCAGGGCTCATAGGAGACATAGCTTGGCTGAGGAATCAGTACTTCCTCCCCGGGATTCAGCATCACCCGCATACCGATATCGATAGCTTCCGATCCGCCCACCGTGATCAGCACTTCCTTCATTGCATCATATTCCAGATTCTGCCGCCGCTTTAAATAATTGGTGATCTCCTGCCGAAGTTCCTTCAGCCCCGAGTTGGACGTATAAAAGGTACGCCCCTTTTCCAGCGAATAGATACCCTCATCCCGAACATGCCAGGGCGTATCAAAATCAGGCTCGCCCACCCCCAGAGAAATCGCGTCCGGCATCTCGCTCACAATATCAAAAAATTTCCGGATTCCCGAAAACGGGATATCCACAACTCTATCAGCTAACGGATTTCTCACGGTGTCACCTTCTCTCTTGTATCTTCATATTTTTTCTCAAGGATCGTTCCGTGATCCTTATATTTTTTCAGAATAAAATGTGTCGCCGTGCTGATCACGGTATCCAGTGTGGACAGTTTATCGGACACAAATGCGGACACCTCCCTGAGCGTTTTTCCCTCCAGAGAAACTAAAAGATCATAGCCGCCGGAAATCAGGTAAACCGCATGTACTTCGGGATATTTATAGATCCGCTCCGCAATATTGTCAAAACCCTGTCCCCTCTGCGGCGTCACTCGCACTTCAATCAGCGCCGACACCTTCTCCACGCCTACCTTATCCCAGTCAATCATCGTATGATAGCCGCAGATCACACCTTCCTGCTCACATTTTTGCAGTTCCTCCACAATAGCCGTCTCTTCCACGCCTAAAATAACTGCCAGTTCTTTTAAATCAATACGACTGTTCCTCTCAATAATCTTCAATAACTGTTCTCTCATAATCTTGCCTTTCTGCATTATATTTTCTGACAGCTGCGCCCGGCAGTTCTCAACCCTGTTTTACATACTCTTTACAGGGCTCATTGCCCGTATCACTTCCAGCGCATCTGCATAATGTTTCTCAAGGAATCTTCGTTCCTCTCCATTTATGACAACCCTGTCATTATTAGCCGTCGTAAAACCGATGACTTCCGAATCGATCCCCTCTCCTGCAAGCCTGCTTTTCAGTCTGCCGCCGTTTTCCGCCAGCAGAAGACAGCTCCCCTTTGAATGCATATGATAGGGATTTACATCAAAAAAATTACAGATCTCTATCGTCTCCTGTTTTACCGGTATCTTTTTTAACCAAACCTCCAGTCCGACGCCTGCCAGCTTTCCCATATTCCAAAGCCCCGCGAAAACACCGCCCTCCGCAAGAAGGTACATTCCCGCAATATTTTCTTCCGCAGCTTCCGGAAGAAAATATTCACTGCAGCCATCGGACTTTCCGGCGGGTGCGGCCTCCGGTATCTGCCAGATCAGCTTCTCCTGCTTCCTCGCTCCTTCCAGAAAAGACACCGGATACCTGCTCCCCAGTTCTTTCCCTCTTTCAAGCGCCAAAAGCACGGAACCATACAGCCCCGCAAACCCTGTCATAACAATATCCAGATCGTTTGCCCCTGCTTTCTTCCCCATCTCTTCCTCTGCCTATCATACACCATTGCACTATCTTAACGGCATATTCCCCCGGAATACGCCTGTGCGCAAAAAAGGGCGTGGCTGTCTTTTTCCCTGCCAGGCCCTTCTTCCATGTCGCACCTATCTTATCAGCCGTCTGTTGCGCCTGTTCCCGGATCTTCCGTGATACCTACCTGCTGCCCTCCGTCTACTCCCGGCTGTTGTCCTGCCGCAATTGCCGCCTGCTGCGCCGCAATCGCTCCGGCAACTGATTTTACATGATCAATGCTTCCCGTGGCAATAGCCTGCTGAATCATTGCCGCCGCATTGGGATCAGCCGTAGCCGTACCCACAGTGGCAGTACGGGGAACCGCCGCATAGGAACTGCTGTTTACCTGCTCCCGGCTGACTTCCACGCCGCCCTCCGTCACAACCTTCCACAGCCGCGCCTTATAACCCACATGAACGGACTGTATATTCACATAACCTATCGGATCACCGGTGGGTATAATCTTTTCCGTAGGAGGCACATTCTTCTCCAATACCTCACTGATATATTCCACCGTTCTGTCCGAAGGACGATCTTCCATGCCGTAAATTGTAAATGTGATGGTCTTTTCGGGGGACGTGATACCCTCTATATAAATCGGATATTCTTTATTATTGGTAAATTTAAAATCTTTACCGCCGGACTCGGAGATCGCGGCATCCTCCGAGGGCTCCACATAGGCAACGATCATAGAATGGTTGCTTCTCTCATCCACCTGCAGCTCTGCGGCAAGGACAGCTTTATAAAGTGTCGTGGAAACCTGACAGATTCCCCCGCCCAGACTGTTCACGACCTGCCCGTTCAAATACGAACCTGCCAGTTCATATCCGTTATCCACGGAAAACGGCGTAATGAGTTCCAGCACCGAGCACTGCTCACCGGGAAAAAGCGTAATACCGTTTATATGTCCGCAACCGGTCTTGATATTCGTCACCCTCGATGGTCCGGAGGATTTATAAGCCGTGGTACAGGTTCCCAGCACATCTTTTACCTTTTCCAGCGTCTCTACGCTTCCTTTCGGCTCCTCCATCGTCACGACCAGATCGATCGCCGCTTTTTCATAATCCCAACTGTTCTCCAGATAATTTAAAATCGCCTCTTTGGACTTTGCCACATCCAGCACACGCCCCGTTTTGCCTTCCGTGATCTGAAAACCACTCTCCGTCTTTGTCAGAGAAGCATCCTCAGCTTCCTGATCATAGGTCTCGCCAAGGGAACTCAAAATACTGTCCAGAACATCTCCTTTAAATGATATCCGAAGCGGATAATTCTGCCCGTCATTTTTCAAATCCGCAAGAGCTTTGTAGCGCTGGACAATATTGCCCCGTTTCCCAAGCATGGCCGCTTCTTCCAGAGCACCGTCATTTTCCCAGACAATACCCAACTCTCCCGCTGTTCCGACAGTGTCCTGTCCGCCTTCCAGCCGGAGCGTAATCGGTACATCACGCAGAGACTCCACAAAAGCTTTCACCGCCTCTTCCGCCTCGGAAATACTCATGCCTGACACATCCACATCCCCGACCGTTACGCCTGCCTCGATCCTGCTGTCTTTCCCTGCCGCCTCTGCTTCCAGCCCAAAACAGATAAAGCACGCAGAACATGCCGCTCCTATTAAAAACCTTTTCCACCATTTTTGCATTTTCATCACCATTTTTTTAACTACCGCACCATATCACTGCTCTTATCTTATTGTATAATAAGACACTGTCTCTTCCAATAGATAATATTCCTAAAGTTATCCTGCCATTTTCGCAAATATTATTGATTTTTTTGCCGGTTACCCTTTATACTATAGTGAGCTGGCGCTCACTAACGAGATTTGCTTCGCAAACTCGGCATAGTCCGCTGACGTTCACTAACGAGATTTGCTTCGCAAACTCGGCATAGTCCGCTGGCGCTCTTCTCTCTTTCTTTTTTATAAGAGGTAAAGAAGCGCGGATGCCAGCATCGCGAGCACCAGCAGAATGATTATAATCGAAGAAATAATGCGGACAGATTTTTTGTTTCTATGAAACATAGCTATTCACTCCTGTCTGGGAAATCATCAAGAAAGGATTCCCGTATATTTGGGATAATTATATATGAAATACCCTTTTTTTGCAAGTTTTATCGTTTTTGGCTTTTTGTTCTCCTTCTCATTGAAAAAGAGGATAAAAACAGAAAAAAAATATGTGTTCAACTTCTGGGAGAGGGAGCGGATGGCAGATTCCACCAGGCGGAAATCCCTGGAAAATCTGGATTATATCGCCGTTCCTCTAAGCAGCCTGCCCATGGATATCCTTGCGGATCTGCCGGAAATAAAAGAATGCCATGATAAGATCCGGGAACTTTCCGAACAGAAAATCGTCAATTTCGCAGGATATTCCAATACCGATTTAAAGCTTACCTACGGCGCACCGAATATCAACCTGCTCTCCGAGTATGACGCAAATTTTGAACAGCTTATCACCACCCTGCAGAACTGGGCGGCCCTTTTACTGCAAAACTGGGGAGAAGCAGCCCAGGCATGTCCGGAAGAAGAAAGAAAGCAGGCAGCAAAAACAATACTCGCTTACGCCGTGTCCGCCGGCTCTGACATTGCCGCCACCTACGAACGTCTGACAAAACTCTATCTGGAGTACGGGGAACAGGATAAGATTCCGGACTTAAAAGAAAAAGCGGAAAAAATCCGCTCCCTCACAAAAGGAAGAGTCCTTGCCATGCTGGAAGAGGCGGAGAAAAACGGCAGCGTCTCCTGATCTGCCGGCAGGCATAACCTATCGGCGCACCGCCATCTTCCCGGTTTATTTTCGATTCATTACCGCTTTATGTTCACTCAATATCCGGTCAATATGGCGGCTTGCCTCCGATTTTGTGAGTTTCTCCACATCATACTCCGGTATTATGCCGTACTGCGTATGCAGTTTATATAAAAGTCCTTTCTGCGGCATCGTAGCCGGACAGTCTTTTTTGATCTGACAGACCAAAGGGGTTGGTTCAAAATATTTTTCCAGTTCTTTCTTTTCTTTGATATGCTCCGTCAGTCTCTGATATAAAAGCCCCGCAGCCCTGGCATCTTCCACCGCTCTGTGTGCTTTCAGCGGAATATTGTAAAAAGCGCATAAATCCCCGAGTCCCTTATGCTCCATCTGAGGAAGGCAGGCGCGGGCGATCTTCAACGTATCAATCCCTGTTTTTTCAAATTTTCTTTTTTTGTAGGAGAATGCCTTTTTCAAAAAAGAAAAATCGAAGAGCAGATTATGTCCAAGCAGGACCTCCTCCCCCAGGAAAACATCCAGATCCTCCAAGAGATCCTCCATGTCCGGTGCACCCTCCACATCTGTGTCTCTGATTCCTGTCAATTCTATAATACGCTCCGGCAGCCTGATACCCGGATTCACATAGGCCGAAAAAACATCCGTCTCTTTCCCGTCCGTAAATTTCACGGCTCCGATCTCTATAATTTTATCCAGTTTTGCGCTGAGCCCTGTGGTCTCAAGATCTATTGCAATATATGTATTAGTCATTTTTTCCTCCGTTCCGAAGCACTTTGCGCTGAGGCCGCGAGCAGAATATCAAATTCTGCTCTGCGATCAAGGGAATTTGTGACGCTTCGGCACAAATTCTTGGTTGAATAAATTACTCATCAGAGAATTTATTCAACCTTTCCTCCATTTCGGTTTACATAATCAACACATACCCCCTGCAAAAAGCATTCCGCGCAGTTCGGTCTCGGCGCCTTACAGATCGTTCTCCCCAGACGGATAATATGGATATTCCATAAAATCCAGTGGTCCTTCGGCAGTTCTTTCATCAGGTCAAACTCAATCTTGACAGGATCTTCCTCCTTTGTCAGCCCCAGCTTCCGGGATATTCTCTTTACATGAGTATCCACAACTATACTCGGTTCATGATAGATATTGCCCCGGATCACATTGGCCGTTTTTCTGCCAACGCCCGCCAATGAGGTCAGTTCCTCTATGGTCCGCGGCACCTCACCGCCGAACCTCACCTCCAGGTCCCTGCAGCAGGCGATAATATTCTTTGCCTTATTATGATAAAAACCGGTAGAATGTATATCCTGCTCCAACTCTTCCTGATCCGCCTGCGCGAAAGCGCTGACAGCCGGATATTTCCGAAACAGGTCTTTTGTTACGATATTTACCCGCGCATCGGTGCACTGTGCGCTTAAGATCGTAGCAATCAGAAGCTGCCACGCATTATCATGATTCAGATAGCATTTATAATCTGTCCCATATTCTTTATCCAGTAATTCCAATATCTCTTTTGTACGTTTTTTCAAGTGTTGACCTGCTCCTTCCCTGTTTTCCATTTCCTCTGTCGCCGCATAATTTAACCCTTATGAACGCCCTTATCAGTTAACATAACACCGATCGGCTCATATCAAATCTCAAGTAACGTAAATTTTGCCTCATAGGTCAGCGGGCTTCTCTTCTCATAGTCAAACAGCACAAACCTCTCTTCCCCGGCACTTATCTTATCCATATCAATCTCTCCCAGCCACTTCTTATCCCACACCGGATAACGGAACACCTCCACATGCGTCATGCGCATCATCTGCCTGCAGTCATAGCCTTTTTCCACATAGTCCGAAAGCAGATCAGCCTCTGACTCCTGCCTCCTGTAAAACAGCGTTACCTTCTGCAGATAGCTGTGGATATCTCCGGAAAATGCCGGTCTGCTCTTTGCCTTCTCCCTCAGGTAAACATCAAAAGTCAAAAGCTCTTTGAACAATCCCTCCGCATTTTCTCCTTTCCCCAGGCCTTTCACAAATTCCAGGATCATCTCATAACGATAATTTCTGGAAGGGCTGTTTACATAATATCCGTTTTTTTCATAAAACTCCGCCAGCGCAAGAAACATATCATAAGGATTCTCAAACAGTTTCAGAAGTCCGGACAGCGTATGACAAAACTGGCTGCTGTTGTAAAACAGTTCCAGCATTTCCTCCACTTTCTTTAACTCCTGCACGTCCTCATAGGAGAGCCACTTCGTATAAAGCACTTCATAGGGAGGCTCCGACTGGCAGATGATCCCGTATTCATTTGCCCTTTCATATAGTTCCGAACCCTTCAGCACCTTTAAAAATCCAAGCTGAAGCTGATTTGGTGCCATGGCAAAAACTTCGTTAAAAGAGTTTCTGAAACTCTGTAGATCCTCCCAGGGAAGTCCCGCGATCAGATCCAGATGCTGATGAATATTCCCGGCTTCGGAAATTGACAGCACTGCCGCCCTTAATTTTTCCAGATTTCCGGGACGATGGATCGCACGCAGCGTTTCCTTATTTGTCGTCTGGACTCCGATTTCCAATTGCACCAGCCCCGGCCTCATCTGAGAAAGGACTTTAAGCTCTTCCTGTGTGAGCAGCTCCGCCGCAATTTCAAAATGAAAATTTGTGACACTATTGTCATTTTCCAGCAGAAATCGCCATATTGACAAAGCGTGTTCCCGGTTACAGTTAAAGGTCCTGTCAATAAATTTTACCTGTCTTACCTTTCTGTCCAGGAAATAGCGAAGTTCTTTCTTTACAAGCTTAAGATCCCGCAGGCGGACCTGTTTTTCTATGGAGGAAAGACAGTAACTGCACCGGAAGGGGCAGCCTCTGCTCGACTCATAATAGAGAATCTTATGTCTCTCCCGTTCCTTTTCATCCTCCCCCAGCTCTTCATAATAAAAGGGAAGGCTGTCCATATCAAGTGGTTTCCTTACGCCGAAAAATCCTTCCCTTGTTGCCGTACCGGGTATTCTCAGCGGCAGATCGCAAAAGCTTACCGCGCCTTCCGCCTCTCTCTCCGCTTTCACGTACACCTGCAGCAATTCCCGAAAGGTTTCCTCCCCCTCTCCCTGCATGATTCCCGTCACCTCGGGAAAGTCCTCAAAAATCTTCTGATATTCATAGGAAACCTCCGGCCCGCCCAGCCAGATCGGCACCTCCGGCAGCAATTTTGAAAATTCCCTGATCAGCCTCCTTACCAGCGAAATATTCCAGATATAGCAGGAAAATCCGATCACATCCGGCTTTCTTTTATAGAGGTCCGCGAGGATCTGTTCCATGCGCTGATTGATCGTATATTCCGCCAGTTCGATATGCTCCCGCATCTCTTTTCCGGCATAGCTTCTCAGGCTGTAAACCGCAAGCCCGGTATGGATATATTTTGCGTCAATCGCTGTCAGTACAAATTTCATTTTCCGCTCCCGTAAGAATTACACCCCTTCTCAAATATATCAGCCCGGATTCGGGTTACTTACTCCTGCTTTCGTAAAAATACAGGCCCTACTATCCCTGTACATTTAAATAGACCTCATTTTTCTGGTGATACTTTCCAATGATCACTTCATCCATATTTTCTTTTGTCACCGCCACCGGCTCCAGGTTTTCATATGGTACATCGTAGGTCCCGTCATTGACCGAAGACGAAACCTGCGGCATCTCTCCTTTCGCCATTGCGACCGCCATCTCCGCCGCCCGCTGCGCCAGCAGTTCCAATGGCTTATAGACCGTCATATACTGAGTCCCCTCCACGATCCTCTGACATGCCGCCACATCCGCATCCTGCCCCACCACATACACCTGCCCGGCAAGCCGGTTTTCCGACAAAGCCTTTACGACCTGTGTTGCTATGTCATCATTGCCGCACATAATACCGTCCGGCACCTTATCTTCCGCCAGATATTCACTTGTCACATCAAAGCCCACTTCCGCCAGCCAGTTTTCCGCATATCCTGTCTTGTCAATCCTGATCGCGGAACCCTGCAGTGCCTCCTCAAACCCTTCTGTCACAAGCGTCACATTATGGTCTGACGGTGAACCGTTGACACGAATAATCGTTCCTTCCTCCCCCACCATCTTCCGCAGATATTCCCCCATCAGTGTCCCCACCTTTTTATTGTCAAAACTGATATACAGATCCACATCCGCATTCAGGATCAGCCTGTCATAAGCGATCACTTTAATACCCGCCCGTTTTGCCTTCTCCACCACTTCTGTCAGACTGTTGCCATCGATAGCAACAATGACGATAACATCCATTTCTTTCTCGATAAAATACTCAATCTGGGATATCTGCCGACTTACCTCTCCGTTCGCATTCTGCACATTCACCTCAGCCCCCAGTTCCTGTGCTTTGGACACAAAAATATCCCGATCCCGCTGCCATCTCTCAATCAGAAAAGAATCCATTGAAAACCCGATCTGAATCGCATCGCTCTCCACTTCCTCCTCATTGCTCTCCTTTGTCACCTGCCCGCAGCCAGAAACCGACACGCACGTCATAATCACACTGAGCACAATCACCAAAATTTTCTTTCGTCCCTTCTCCATACCAGCATCCTCCCGGCATCTCCAAATTTAAATATCCGCAAATCCAACATCAATTCGCCCCTACGTTCTCTTTATACTCCGTAGGCGAAACCCCCTGATACTTCTTAAAGATTCTGCTGAAATAATTCGGATCGGCATACCCTACTTCCGCGCAGATCTCCTTAATGCTTTTATCCGGTTTTTTCAGCAGCGCCTTCGCTCTGTCCATGCGCCGCCCGGTCACATATTCCACAAAATTCTCTCCTGTGACCTCCTTAAACAGCTTGCTGAAATAATAGGGACTGATATTCAGTTCCCTTGAAATATCATCCAGCGACATATCTTTATGGAAATGGCTGTCAATGTACTCCTGCGCCTGCCGGATCAGATCATTGGTGTGGTCCTCACTGCCTTTGACCATCGCCGCGGCAATCCCGCGCATCTTATCCATAAACCATTTTTTCAACGCCTCATAGCCTTTAATCTCAAAAACTTCCTGCAAATAATTTTTCCTGCTGTCAAACCGGTACAGATGCCCTCCGTTGCGGTACATAACGGACTCGCCGTTCATCACAAATTCCAGCACCTTCAGTTTGATACTCATCTCATCATCGCCGTACTGACTCACCATCCAGTCAAAAAATTTATCCGCCTGTACAAGGCACTCCTCCGTCTTGCCGTCCCGAAGCTTTTCAAAAATCGCCTCTTCCGTCTCCACCGGATAATTTTCCTCATATTCCACCGCAATCGGCAGATCATCCATATGGGCCACGCTGCCCTTCGTGGAATACAGCGCTTTCAGCGCCCCGTCATAGGACTGCAGGGCGTCTTTCAGCTTACATACCCCACCGATTCCTATTCTGAAGGATAGCCCTGTCGCCTTATTCATGCTCCGCACCGCAAGCCGGGACTGTTCGATCATCTCGATTCGCTTATTATATGTCATTTTAAGTTCATCGGCGGGCATAAACACAGGTATTTTATTGGCGCTTACGTTTCCTACGATCCCTTCCGGAAAAGTATCCTTCAATATCTCCCTCACTTTCGGATAATAGTCTATCTGAGCCTTCACGCTTGTCCCCACCGCATTCGTCATATAGTTACCCTGCTGCCTGTCCCCGAACACCACAGCCAGCATACATCCGTAAGCCGCCGTAATTCCCAGCAGATTCATATAGTTTTCAACGTCTTCCTCAAACCTCTCCTGAAACAGGATTGAATAGATAAAACCGTTTTCAATAATAGGCATGACGGTCTCCATGCGCTCTTTGATCTGCAGGTCATTTTTACGCCTCTCACGCCTGATATCGATCGTCTCCATCGCCTTTTCGATCACTTCCACAACGACCTTCCGGTTTACCGGCTTATTCAAATAGTCCAGCACCCCCAGCCCGATCGCCTCTTTGGCATAATCAAATTTATCGTAGGCAGTGAGGACCACAAAAATAACATTGGCGGAAAACTTCCTGATTTCCCGCATTGCGTCAATCCCGTTGATCCCCGGCATCTGAATATCCATAAATACGATATCCGGGCGGAAACGCTCCGCTGTCTCGATCGCCGCAAGCCCCGTCTTTGCCGTTTCCAGCTCGTACCTGCCGCTGAAATTCTTTTCAATGATAAACGACAGGGAATTTAAAACAATCCCCTCATCGTCCGCCAGCAATATCCTGTACATACTTTCCTTCACCCTTTTGCTCCCGTACCTATTTTATGCCCTGTTCCAGTACCCTTTTTTGGCAGAACCTGCCCCCACCTAAATATAAGCCGGTACCTTGATCACAAACTCGGAACCCATATCTTTCCCCGGACTCCTGATCTCCATCACATCTTCTCTTCCGGTATAGAGTTTCAGCCTCTCCATTACGTTTCCAAGCCCAATTCCGTTGGAATTGGATTTTAAATCAACCTCTCTCAGTTCTCCGCTTAAGATCTGAGAAATCTTTTCCTCACTCATACCGATTCCGTTATCCCACACCGACAAGTAAATAAAATCCCCTCTCCGGTAAACCGTCAGTCTGATCTTTCCCTCCCTGCCGATATTTCTGATACCGTAATTTACGGCATTCTCCACGATCGGCTGGAGTATCATGCTGGGCACCTTCACATCCAGCACGCGCCCGTCCACCTCTTTTTCAAAATGGATCTCCCCCGTAAAACGCACATTCAGAATATAAATATAATTGTCCACCAGCCGTACTTCCTCGCCCACCGTCGTATCCTGATTCATCTTCTTGATATTATAACGGAAAAAATCCGCCATATTCTCGATAAACTCCGTGGTCTTGTCCGCCCCTTCCATCATGGCAAGCTGTGCGCCGGCATTTAACGTATTAAACAGAAAATGAGGATTGATCTGCGCCTGCAAAGTCATAAGCTGCGCTTCACGCATACTGCTCTCCATCAGCAGTTCCTTTTCCTTCATACGGCTCTCGCGTTCCATACTGTTTTTGATCTCCTGGATATAGATCTGTATACTTGTGACCATTTTCTGGAACGCCCTCGACACAACACCGATCTCATCTCCGCTCTCCACATCTCCGACTTCCACATCAAAATTGCCTTCCGCCACTTCATTTGCCGCCCTCGAGAGCCTGATCAACGGGCTTGTCATACTTTTCGTGAGCATAAACACCATGATCATATTGATGCAGCCGATCATCGCAAGAATAAAGGTACTGATAATCTCCATATACCGCAGCGAGGAGAGCAGTATCATATAACTGTTGGAATTATTTTTAAACTGTTCGTTGTTTAACGAGTAAATGCAGTTCCGGATATCTCCGTAAATTACCGTCGCCTCATCATAATAGGCCTTATACCGCTCTACATTCCTGCCCCGCTTCGCCTGCACGGTTTCATACACTTTTTCCAGATAAGTCTCCGACTGCGCCTTGATATTTTTTTCCGTGATCTTCACCTGATTGTTGACCACACGCTCATTCAGCCCTTCTAACAACTCCCGGTACTCCTGATCGGCGCGGTAATACGTATCAAGGGCATCCGAACTTTTTGTATCCAGATACCCACGTACGGATTCATGCAGTATCTGAAGGGCTTCGGAAAGTTCGTTTAAGTTCACATTGCTGACATATACCTCATCCACCCGGGACATCATGGAGTTTGTGTTCATATACATAAACAGATTCATTGCCAGTATAATAATCAGAGTGAACATGAAGGTAACCGTCAGCTTGATCTGTATTGAGGCATTATTCCATTTAGCTACCATCCTGTTCCGCCTCCCCTTTCCGCCGCAGCTCTTCCGCCTCCTTCGCCCCGATGATTTTTGTACTGATCGGCACATAAGAACTGGTATAACCGCTTTCATTGTATTCCGTAAGCGCTTTAATACACTGGCTCCCCATTTCCCCGGTATCTACCTGCACCGTAGAGTAAATGATCTGTTTTTCCACGGCTTCCAGAATCGCATCGGTGGTATAATAGCCCAGTATCTTGATATCCCCCACACGGTTATAGTCCACGGCCGCCTGATAAGTACACTGGGTATAAACACTGTTCAGGCATACCATAATATCCGGCAGGTTCTGACTGTCGATGAAAATATCCCTTATCGCCTCC
Source organism: Lachnospiraceae bacterium (assembly GCA_022799355.1). GTDB lineage: Bacteria > Bacillota > Clostridia > Lachnospirales > Lachnospiraceae > 1XD8-76. The sequence continues at coordinate 28,322 of JAAWOG010000012.1, forward strand.
TCCGCGCTGAAGGCATCCGACGTGTCGATCTTTCTGATCTCGATATCCGGCAGATTCTCTTCCCCCTGCGCCGCATCGGAAAAACTGTCACGTATCGCAAAGGTGATCAGATTCTGTTTTGATTCCCCCATCGTATCATCCGCCAGAATACAGATTCTTGGATTCCGCATCTCCTCCAGCTTTGCCAGTTCCAGAATCTGCTTTCCGTATTCCAGCCCCAGGTCATAGCTGTTGACTCCTACAAAGCACTGTCTTTCCGAATCCTCTATATCCTGCCGCAGAGAAACCACGCCTGTCCCGTTTTGTACCGCCTCGCCTATCAGTCTGACCGTTTCCTCATTGCCCTCCCCGCAGAAAATAATACCGTCCACAGAAGAATGATTGGCAATCCTCAAAAGGTCCTCCGTCTGATAATTTACATTCAGATTCTCCCCCAGGCGTTCCACATAGACATTTTCCTTTTCCCCTTCTTCTACGGCGGCCGCGTAAACCTCATTCCAGAATTCTTTTTCCGCATCGTCCGTGATAAACACATAATGCCTGGCATAAATCTCATAGGTTCCGCTATCCGTCTCGCTGACCTGCTCCATCTTGGCGGAGAAGTAGACGGCACAGAATACCGCAACCAAAAGCATCACAACAAAGCCCGTCAGCACAATGCGAAAGGCTCCTCTCACGGAAATATTTTTATTTTGCGTCTTTTCTTTTTTCATAATATACAGTATAGCATAAAAAAACCGCTTCCGCCTGTTTTTTATGCGGAAGCGGTTTCTCTTTATGATATCCTTAACGGTCAGCAGATAACCGTATTATCTTAAAATGCAGCCCATTCGGAATCCGCTTTCATCCAGAAAGCTTCTATCGAATGTTTTTTCATCAGCAGAACGGATTCTCCGTCGGATAAGGCAGGCTCTTCGGCTGGTTGTAGTTGATATCTTCCACCGGAACACCCAGATATTTGAATACTTCAAACAGGGACTTTCCGTAATGGCCGAACGCAACCGCTCCATGGTGAGGATAGTTCTTCTCGATCAGCACGTGACGATAGAATCTTCCCATCTCCTTGATTGCGAATACGCCGATACCGCCGAAAGACTTCGTAGCGACCGGAAGAACCTCACCCTGTGCCACATAAGCGCGCAGCTTGCAGTCAGCGGTGGACTGGAGGCGATAGAATGTGATATCGCCCGGCATGATGTCGCCTTCCAATGTTCCGTTTGTCACTTCGATCGGCAGATTTCTTGCCATGATCATCTGATATTTCATCTCGCAGGAAGCAAGTTTCTTCGAGCAGGTATTACCGCAGTGGAAGCCCATAAATGTATCTTTGTGCGTATAGTCGAATTTGCCTTCGATGGATTCCTGATACATATCTGCCGGTACGGAGTTATTGATGTCAAGCAGCGTAACGATATCATTGCTGACACAGGTTCCGATGAACTCGGACAGACAGCCGTAAATATCCACTTCACAGGATACGGGGATACCCATGCCCGTCAGGCGGCTGTTTACATAACAGGGAACAAAACCAAACTGTGTCTGGAAAGCAGGCCAGCATTTTCCTGCGATGGCAACATATTTTCTGTAGCCTCTATGCTCCTCGATCCAGTCAAGCAGTGTCAGTTCGTACTGAGCCAGTTTTGCAAGTACTTCGGGTTTCTTGTTGCCTGCGCCCAGTTCCTCTTCCATCTCCGCAACCTTCGCGGGAATCCTCTCATCGCCTTCATGTTTGTTGAATGCTTCAAACAGATCCAGTTCGGAGTTCTCCTCGATCTCAACGCCCAGATTGTAAAGCTGCTTGATCGGTGCATTACATGCCAGGAAGTTCAGCGGTCTCGGTCCAAAGCTGATGATCTTTAAATCGGAAAGTCCGACAAGCGCCCTTGCGATCGGCAGAAATTCATTCATCATATCAGCACAGTCTTCCGCCGTCCCTACCGGATACTCGGGAATATACGCGCCCACATTGCGCAGCTTCAGGTTATAGCTTGCGTTCAACATACCGCAATAAGCATCGCCTCTGCCGCCCATCAGGTCGTTCTGGCTCTCTTCCGCTGCCGCACAGAACATCTTCGGTCCTTCAAAATGTTTTGCCAAAAGTGTCTCGGAAATTTCCGGTCCAAAGTTGCCAAGGTATACACAGAGTGCATTACAGCCGGCTTTTTTGATATCTTCCAGAGCCTGTACCATGTGGATTTCGCTCTCCACGATACAGATGGGACATTCATAAATGTCTTCCGCGTCATATTTTGCCCCGTAAGCTTCAACGAGGGCTTTTCTTCTGTTCACAGAAAGGCTCTCCGGGAAACAGTCACGGCTGACAGCCACGATACCCAGTTTGATTTTTGGAATGTTGTTCATGATAGTTGTTCCTCCTTATGATTTTATATGTTATGTAGTGATACAATAAAACAGTTCACTTCCGCGTCATAGCCATGTATTACACGGAAACATTTTCTCCGATCAGTCCAATATGCGCACCCGCGTCCAGACCGCCCTCGGCATGACCGATTAGCCATTTATTTTTAGCTGTGATCAGTGCATCCTCATAGCCGGCATGTTTACTCTCCAGAGGCAGGTTCGTATCCTTCGGCAGTACGATTCCGCAACGGAAGCCACTATCACCCACGCTGCAGGGTGCGTAGTGAAGCGTTGTCGCATACAACTCCACACCTGTTCCCTTCGGGCACAGGAAAGCTTCTATCTTAGAAGTTTCATACGTGTAATCATCCGTGATATCCTGCTGGCTGCCGAGCAGTAAGATCAGATCGTCCGCCGCGATATCCACCTCCGAAGAACGGTGATACTCCACCGCATTTAACAGATGGTTATGTCCGTTGCAGTAACCGATCTGAATCGGGAGTTCTCCATAATATGCGGTTTCCAGTTTTTCCTTCAACGGCAATGCCTCCAGTATCTCCACCGAGGGTTCATAAACCACGCCGTCGGGAAGGGGTGTCTCCGCCAGTTTTGCCACAAGTTCCGAAAAGTCAAATTCGGAGATCACTCTGCCATATTTCCGGAAAGCAGCATCTGTTACTTTTTTGATTTCCATAGTCCTTCTCCTCTTTTCTTATTTAATGATATCAAATATCGGTTTACATGCCGGATAGATTTCCTTAAACTGCTGGTACCTCGCCTCATATTTCTCGGTCAGTTCCGGATCCGGTTCTACCGTATCGACAACTTTTACCAGTTTCTTTGCAGCCTCTTCCACGGAAGCAAATTCTCCGCAGCCCACTGCGGCAAGCATACCGCCGCCGTATCCCGGTCCTTCTTCGCTCTCGATCACATCCACTTTGATCCCCAGTATATTGGCAATCATCTTCTTCCACAGCGGGCTCTTTGCGCCGCCGCCGCAGATTTTTGTCCGCTCGATCTTTATCCCCAGCGATTTTGCCACCTCAAAGGAATCTCTCAGTGCAAAAGCTACGCCTTCCAGCACTGCCTGCGTCATATCCGCCCTTGTCGTATCCATGGTCATACCGATAAAGGTGCCTCTCGCATTGGGATTATTATGCGGGGATCTCTCCCCCATCAAATAGGGCAGGAAGTATACATGGTTTTCACCCAGCTTTTCGATTGCCGCCTGCTCGCCGCCGAAGTCCTCCGTCTTCAGGATATCCTCCATCCACCACTTATTACAGGATGCCGCACTCAGCATACAGCCCATCAGATGATAATGGCCGTCCGCATGGGCAAATGCGTGCAAAGCATTATATTTATCCACGCCGAAGTCTTTAGAGGAAATAAAGATTGTGCCGCTTGTCCCCAGAGAGATGTTGCACATGCCGTCGCCTACCGTACCGGTACCTACTGCCGCCGCCGCATTATCCCCTGCGCCCGCTATAATCTTTACGGTCTCCGGCAGTTCGAGTTCCTTCGCGAGTTCCGGTTTCAGTGTCCCAACCACTTCATAACTCTCAAATATCTTCGCAAGCTGCTCTTCCCTTACGCCGCAGATATCCATCATCTCTTTTGACCAGCAGCGGTTCTTTACATCGAACAGCAGCATACCCGAAGCGTCGGAAACGTCCGTGCAGTGTACGCCGGAGAGTTTATATGCCAGATAATCCTTGGGCAGCATAATCTTCTCGATTCTTGCAAAGTTTTCAGGCTCCTTATTTTTGATCCACAAAATCTTCGGCGCCGTAAAGCCCGTAAAGGAAATATTCGCCGTGTACTCAGAAAGCTTATCCTTTCCGATCACGTTGTTTAAATAATCACATTCTTCAAAAGTCCTGCCGTCGTTCCATAAAAGCGCGGGGCGGATCACATGATCCTCTTTATCAAGTATCACCAGGCCGTGCATCTGGCCGCCGAAACTGATACCCGCCACCTGGCTTTTATCACACTCCGAGAGCAGTTCCTTTAAGCCTTCCATACTCTTCTCATACCAGTCCTCAGGCTTCTGCTCCGACCAGCCCGGATGCGGGAAATACAGCGGATACTCTTTAGAAACGATCTTATGTATCTTTCCCTCCCCGTCCATCAGCAGGAGCTTCACAGCCGATGTCCCCAAATCAATCCCTACATAAAGCATTTTATCTATACCTCCGATTCCATATGTGTGCACGGGCACACTTCATGTTTCTATTGTAACCCCGCTTTTATATTTTCGCAATACTTTTACGGATAAATTTCATTTTCAGTAAATATTCATGAAAATAGGAATGGATTTTTGGCTACTTTTACAGTAAGATAATAGGAATAAGGGGTGATATATTATGGCAACCATCAGACAGATCGCAGAACTGGCAGGAGTCTCCCGGGGCACCGTTGACAGGGTAATCAATAACCGCGGCTCGGTAGGCAAAGAAGCCGAAGAAAAAATCCGCGCCATTATCAAACAGCTCGGCTATAAACCCAACCGTGCAGGGATTGCCCTTGCTGCCCAGAAAAACAAATATCTGATCGGCATTATTTTGTTCAGCAGAAAAAATCCGTTTTTTGACGATGTGATGCAGGGCTTTTCCGATAAGGCGGAGGAGTTGTCTCTCTACGGCTGCCATATTTCCGTAAAGCGGGTGGCATACCATCCCGAAGCGCAGTTATCCGCCATCAGAGCCTGCCTGAAAGAAGGGGTACAGGGACTGATCATAACCCCCTATAACGACAATACAATACGGGAAGAACTGAATAAACTGATCCGCAGCGGTATTCCTGTGATCACAGTTAATTCCGATGCGGAAGGCGTCCGCCGCCTTACCTACGTGGGAAGCGATTACTATAATTCCGGGGAGGCCGCCGGCGCCCTGATGAAACTTGTCACATCCGGTCCCGTCAGACTCGGCATCATCAATGGCGATCATAATATTTTGTGCCATACCCAGCGTATCTCCGGTTTCGTGGATAAGCTTTCAGATGACGCCCGCTTTAAGGTTGTTTCTCAGGGAGAAAGTCTGGATGATGATAAGAAAGGATATGAACTGGTCTCCCGGATGCTGGAAAAACACCCGGATATCAACGCCTTCTATTTTACAGCCGCAGGCGTTTACGGCGGCTGCCGCGCCATAGTGGAGATGGCCGCGGGCAGGGATATCAAAGTTATCACCTTTGACGAGGTTCCTTCCACGGTGGAGATGATGGAGAAAAATGTTATTACCGCAACTATCTGTCAGGAGCCTTACTGGCAGGGCACGAAATCGCTGGAGCTGATGTTTGCTTACCTCTCTGATGATAAAGCGGATATAAAGGATTCTTATTATGCGGCGTTGTCGGTAAAAATAAAAGAAATTCTTTAGAAAAGGCGTGGTAATACAGATAACATAAGAAAAATCCATCCTGGTAAAATCCTCGTATGAAAATCCTTATATTATCTGTTTAACCATTCCCTTCACTTTCAGAGTACTTTTCTCACACCTTCCGGTATATTTATTCTACTCCGAAATTTCTATTACTTCCCTGCGATAATCAGAAAACGACTCCGTTCCTTCCTTTGTCACAAGAAAACCGTCTTCAATCCGCATACCAATCCGGTTCTCATCATCCCCCAGGTAGATACACGTACAGAACGTCATTCCCTCTTCCAGCAAATAATCCGAATTGGATTCAATCCAAGGATATTCCCCCTCCATTAACCCGGTTCCATGGCAGGGACCATACAAAATATGTCCTGCATATCCCAGTTCCTTTAACGTATTATAGTGCGCATCGCTCACTTCTTTCGCATTTACACCTGCTTTTGCCGTTTCCAAAACAGCGCGCTGCGCCGCAAGTCCCGCTTCGATCAGTCCCTTCTGCCTCTCGTCTGCTTTTCCTATGATCACAGGGCGTCCCATCGTTGAAGCATACCCTTCATAGCGGGTACCTATCTGTATATGTACCAGATCCCCCGGCTCTATCACCTTATTCCGGCACCTGCTGATCGCCTGATTAGAATCCTTCCCTGTCAGTATCCAGAAAGGATACGCCTCACCCTCTCCTCCCTCTGCAAAAATCACTGACAGCGCGATACCCTTCACCTGATTTTCTGTCATCCCCGGGCGTATTTGTTCCACTGTCTTTTTCATGGCAAGCTGCGTGATCCGATAAGCCTCTCTCATGCAGGCAATCTCCGCCGGTGATTTCTTTGCTCTTATTTTGGATACCAGAAGATCCGCCTTTACTAGCTTCGGACTACCGACTTTCGGGAGCGCTTCCTGCAATGCTTCAAAAATAATATGTGTAATCAGACAATTTCCTGCAATGCCAAATGTTTTGACATCCTTTCCGCCTGCAGCTTCCCGTATGACTGATACAAAGTCATCCAGTTTTGCCCCCGGATATTCGGGCTCGGATGATTCTCTGAAACAGAGCAGTTTTCTGATCTTTTTTATTCTGGAGACACCTCCGGCATAAGTGCTGCTCTCAGGTCCTATAATCAAAATCGGTTCCCCCTGCTGAGCGATCAATACCCCGGCAGATTCAAAAGAAGGCCAGTAGTCGGAATAATATCTCACATATTGCGGTTCCGCCTCGTTTCCATATGCCAGAAGCATATCCAGCCCTTCCTGTTTCATAATCTTCTGCGTTTTGCAGACTCTTTCTTTAAATTCCTGATCCTCAATTCGGATTTTCATTGCCAACTCCTTTTTTCCTTAGTTTTCATTTTTATATTCTGTTACTTCCATTCCCTGCAGCATGTATCCACAAAGGGCGAGAGGGAAACTGCTCCCTCTTTTGTTATCACAAACCCTTCCTCAATCCGGTTAGAACCGCCCGGCAGCCCAAACAGGCTGATATCCGTATTTACCGTCATTCCCTCTTTAAAAACCGCCTCCGTATTTTCATCCGGATAAGGAGATTCCGCTTCCGCGCAGCCGATACCATGAAGCGGCGGATATACGTCATATTCCGAAAGCCCTTCCTCTTTATACACGTTCTTAACCGCCCTCACAAATTCTTTCATGGGAATGCCCGCCTTCAGATACGGCACTCCGGCTTTCAGCGCCTTTACCAGTACGTCAATAACCTTTCTTGTCTCTTCAGAATAATTTCCCACCGCAAAAGGCATTTCACAGGTTGCCACATAGCCCTCATATTGGACTGCCAGCGCACACATGATCATATCACCGTCCTCAATCACTTTATCTGTGGGGCGCCCAACAATACGGTGTGTCCTCTCTCCGCTTCCCAAAATCTGGAAAATAATATGTTCCGCTCCCGCTTTTCTTGCCGCCGCTTCCGCAATACCTGCCGCCTCCAGTTCCGTCATTCCAATCAGATCCGCCTGCATTATCGCTTTAAATCCGATATCTGCCATTCTTGCCGCTTCCCTCAGGCACGCCACTTCCGCCTGGCTTTTCTCCCTGCGGAGTTCAAAAAGAAATTCATTGCAATCCACAATCTTTGCCTGAAACGCATTCTCAATCGTCCGGAACAGATCCACGGGCATCGCGTCTTTTCCGACAATTCCCAGTGTTTTCAGTTCCCCTTTATTCCGCAGCTCCTGCGCCAGTTTCTGAAAGCTGCTGTAGTGAGCCAGGGGATACTCAATTTCATCCGGCACAGTCACGCACAAAAAGTCCGGCAGCAACCGGATGTCCGTCCATACGCTCATCTCTTTTGCCACTTCCTCACCCTCCGGCGCGCATAACACAACAGGTTCCGTATTCTTCCCGACCAACAGCCCGCCTCTTTCAAAGATAGGCCAGTAGTTCGATACATATCGCAGATTTTCTTTCCGATATTCATCCCCATAGACAAACAGCGCGTCTATTTTCTGCTCTTCCATTTTTTCTTTCAACTTCCGTATTCTTGTCTGAAATTCCTCCAAAGAAATTCTGATTTTCTCCATGCTCATCCCTCCGCTAAGTCCTTCATTCCTGCATATAACACTCTGGTTCATTTGCATCCGCTTTTTTATAAAAGCTGCCGTATTTTGGAAAAACGGCAGCCTTTCGTTATCCTAAAAATCAAATTCATCCACATTTTCCAGGGTAATATCCAGTAATTCCGTCATAATGATCTGATCGTCCTTAACTTCAACCACTCCCACTTCCGGCACATCCTGCTTATCTTCAATCGATCCACCGTCCAGGATCGTCTTTGCCGTATAAATTGCCAGATATCCAAGTTTACCGGGATGCCAGATATTCGCTTCCTGCATGGAGCCGTCTTCCAGATATGCCTTTGCAGCCGAAGCCTCCACAACACCACTGACAATGACTTCACCGTTTCTTCCAGCTTCCCCTACTGCCTGCGCCGCCGCCGGAGGTGCAGGTGTCGTCACACCCAGGACACCCTTCAGATCCGGATAGGCTGTCATCAGGTTCTGTGTAATCGAATATGCTTTCGACTGATCATCGTCACAGGGCTCATATGCCACCCGGTTCATATTAGGATAATTCGCCTCCTGATATTCCGTCGCGTATTTTGCCCATGCGGAACAGTTCTGTGCGGTCAGGACACTGGTAATAATCGCATAATCCCCTTCCTCACCCATGTAATGAGCAAAGCGCTCCATCAGGTGTTCGCCAAGTACCTGCTCGGAACAACAGTTCACATAAACTTCTCTCAACTCCGTATTATTTACATCCGAATCCCATGTGATCACAAGGATTCCCGCCTCTTTCGCCTGTTCCAACACCGGCTCGATGGCACTCGCATCCAAGGGAGAGATCGCAACACAATCCACTCCTTTTGTGATCATGTCCTGCACAATATTTGCCTGACTGGCAGCATCTCCGCTGGTCGGGCCCGTATAGATCACTTCGCAGCCAAGATCCGCCGCCGCCTTCTCTCCCCACACACCGGATGTCTCAAAATAGGGAATCCCCACCTGCTGCGGAATCAGGGCTATCGTGTACTCTCCCGGCTCTCCCGTTTCCGCTTCCTCCGATCCTTCCTGAACCTCTTCCTTTGCTGTCGGCGCGTTTTCTTCCACAACCTCCTTCCCGCCGCAGCCGCTTAAAAGTCCTGCGCACATCCCCATAACCAGTAATAATGCAATCCTCTTTTTCATAGATATACCTCCTTATTTTTTTATGTTTTGAGTGAATTGCTTTTTCTTTTCACATTTCTGTTGGAAAAAGATCATTTATTTTTTTCTCCGGAAACTTTCCTGCGCCGCAGTTTTCGATTTTCCGTAATCCTGTTAAACACCACTACCAGGATCAGTATACTTCCCGTTGCAAGCTGCTGCCAAAATGAAGAAATCCCTGCCAGATTCATAATATTGCTGATCATCGCAAAGATAGTCACCCCGATCACGGTTCCTCCCACTCCGCCGATTCCGCCGTCAATACTTGTCCCCCCCAGCACAACCGCCGAGATGCAGGGCATCAAAAAAGAATATCCCATATCCGCCCTCGCCGTTGCCACTCTTGAGACCTGTATATTTCCCGCGATACAGCACAGTACGGAACATGTGATATACGCAGCAAATAACACTTTTTCCGTATGGACTCCCGAATAGGCGCTTGCCTTACTGTTATTGCCAATCGCAAATAAATGTTTTCCAAACACTCTCATTTTCAATACCACCGCAAGGATAACCGTCAGCAAAATAAGAATGATTGCCTGCAATGGAATCCCCGCAATTTTATCCTGCCCCAGAAAGTAGAATTCTCTCGGAATATTGGAAATGGAATTTCCTTTGCTGAGCACAAGCGCCGCCCCATAAAAGAACATCTGTGTCCCCAACGTCGCTATCATCGGCGGTATACCGATCACTGCCACCAGAGCCGCATTTAAACATCCACAGGCAACCGCCGCGACAAGGCTTACCAGAAGCGCAGGCACAATCGGCATACCCGACGTCAGACACAACCCCGATATCACCGCACACAAACCCATAGTCGTTCCGGAAGAGAGATCATTTCCACCGGTAATGATCACTATTGTCAGTCCGATTGCCATAATCCCCATTTCCGGCATCTGCTGAAAGATTGACAATACGTTTCTGATCGTCAGAAAGTTTCCGTTTGCCATGGTTCCAATCAAAATAATACCCAAAAATGCCGTCAGTAAAACGATTCCATTCAGTGAGGGACCATATCTTTTTATGTTATCCATATCAATCTTCCTCCTTAGTCAATCTCAATCATCTGTTTTCCGGAATCCGCTTTTTTCTTACGCAGAACATCAATTGTAACGGTAACAATGATGATCAGGCCATATACCAGCTTCTGCCAGTAAGTCGGAACATGGGCAACCACCAGCCCGTTTTCTATTACTCCCATCATCAGTACGCCTATCACCGTTCCTCCTATCGTTCCATAACCACCCAGGATATTAGTACCGCCTATCACGGCCGCCGCTATCACGTTCATCTCCCATCCGTTGGAGCCGGAGGGTTGGCAGTTTCCTAAAATGCTGTCCAGCACAAGACCTGCAAGGCCGCACAAAATGCCCGTATAGGTATATGTGAACCAAATTGTTTTTTTCAGGTCCACTCCCGCGTATCTCGCAGCCTCTCTGTTTCCTCCCATGGCATAAACCGAACGGCCGAAATATGTATGTTTCAGCAGATATGCGGAAAGCCAAAAGACAAGCAGTGCATATATAACAGGCAGCGGAATCCCCAAAACGGTCCCGGAAAATGCCGTAAAATATTTAGGCAGATTCATCAACCATCTCCCGTTCGTCATGACAAGGATAATCCCCCGGTAAATACTGTTCGTACCAAGCGTGATAATAATCGGATGGATATCGAACCGGGATATTAAAAGCCCATTGATTGCGCCGGTTACAAATCCGATCAGGACCGCTGCCAGAACAAGCGTCACGGGATTTCCGACCGGCGTTTGTGCAAGCAGCGCAAGCCAGGTCGCCGAAAACATCATCTGGCTTGCCACCGAAACATCAATACCGGCCGTGATCAGTATAAATGTCATTCCCGCCGCCATAATTCCCATCGCAGTATTACTTACCAGTACGTTTTTCAAATTAGTATAGGAAAAAAAGGCAGGGGAATATATTGTCAGCCCTATACACAATACCGCCAGAATAAAAAATACGCTTGTCTCCCTTCTCTCCAATAATTTTTTCATGCTTTCCCCTCCCCAAGAATCGCTTTTTCCATCATCAGATTCTGATCTCCTGTTTTTGTGGAGTCTTCATGTACGATCCGTCCATGCCTCATCACAATAACCCGGTCGCTGAGTGCAAACACCTCCTGCCATTCGGAAGATACCATGATAATTGCCATTCCCTGTTTCGCAAGGCTTTTTAAAAGCTTGTGGATCTCGGTCTTCGAGGCAATGTCCACACCATGTGTCGGTTCGTCTATGATCAGTATGTCCGGTTTTGTGACAAGCCATTTCGCTACCGCGATCTTCTGCTGATTGCCGCCGCTGAAATTTTTCGCTGTCTTTTCGATCTGCCCCGGTTTAATATGCAACATTTTCACATACTCCTCCGACAGATTTTCCCTTTTTCGGCCACTGGTAAATCCCAGTCTGTTTAGCAGTTCTGTCAAAACGGGCAGGGTAATATTATCCTTCATCGACATATTCAGTATCAGGCCTTCCTTATGCCTGTCTTCCGGAATAAACGCTATTTTATGTTTCATCGCCTGTGATACTTTTTTCAGTTCCACTTTCTTTCCATGGATAAAAATTTCTCCTTCATCCGGCGGATTCAGCCCGAACAATGCTTTCACCACCTCGCTTCTCCCCGCCCCCACCAATCCGGTAAACGCCAGTATTTCTCCTTTATGCAAATCGAAAGAAATATCTTTAAAATTTCCCTCTTTGGAAATATTTTTCACCTCAAGGATTTTTTCCGACGCATGGGATTCCTGGTTCAGCGCTTCATAGGATACGGATCTGCCGACCATCATACGTACAAGCATACCCTCATCCAGTTCTTCCATACTCCTGCAACCAACATATTTTCCGTCTTTCAGCACCGTCACCCTGTCGGAAACCTCAAAGACTTCATCCAGTTTATGGCTGATAAAAAGAATGGCGATATTTTCCTTTTTCAGTTTTCGTATGATTTCATAGAGCATCCGCACTTCGCTGAAAGATAAGGCAGCCGTCGGTTCATCCATGATCAACAAACGGGAGCGAAAAGAAATTGCCCTCGCAATCGCCACCAACTGCTGCTTTGCCACACTCAGATTCCCAAGCAGCTCATGAATATCCATCTGTACTGACAATTTTTCCAAGGCTCCCAGCGCAATATTGTCACACTCCTTCCAGTCTATCTTTCCTTTTCTGGAACGCCCCAGATAAATATTTTCCGACACGGTCAGGTTCGGAAACAGGCTGAGGTCCTGATGGATGGCATTGATTCCCGATTTGATGCTGGCCTCGACATTCGGAAACGAAACTTCCTTTCCATCCAGAAAGATCTTCCCACCGGCATCCGGCTGTTGCACCCCTGATATAATCTTGATTAATGTTGATTTTCCGGCGCCATTTTCTCCCATTAATGCATGTACTTCTCCCTCCCGGATATTCAGACTTACCTGATCAAGCGCTTTTACGCCGGGGAATGTCATACTTATATCTGACATCTCCAAAAAGACATGCTTATCCATTCTTTTTCCTCCCTTATTTTGCAGATATTATTTTGTCCATTTTACAAACTTTCTATAAAAATTCCTAAATCATTAGTTACTCGAGTAACTATTTAATATTTTAACTTACTCGAGTAACTATGTCAACTTATATTTACATTTTTGTATATTACAGACAAATTTATGCTATTGTTTTTATATATTTTTAACAACATCTCTCCTGCCATAACGCAGGCTTATACCATATATTACACCACAAAAACCTGTTACATTCCAGATGCCGCCCTGCTTTCCTGAATACCTTCCGTTTTCAGTAAAACATCCTGAGGCTTTTTACCGCTCAGGTACTGAAGAAGTATAAAAAAAGCTTCTTCTCCTATTTTCTCTTCCGGTTGAACAGCTTTGATAAAATCCCCTTCTATAATTTCCGATCCGTCAAAATCCTCAAAACCCGCGATCGGTACAGCAGATTTCTTTTTTTCTTTGAATGCGCGCAGAACACCATATATGCAAAAATTTGTTCCCAAAATAATAGAGTCAAAAGAAATATCCTTCTGCTCCAGAATACGGCACATAATCTCATAGGACTGTTCCTGATCATATATATCATAAAAGATGAGACGCTCGTCCGGCATGATCTCCGCCTCTTTTAATGCATCCAGGTATCCGCTCATTCTACAGTGAATTGTATAATCGGATTTTGCCGTATTTAAAAACAGCGGCTTTCTGCACCCCCGCTTCAATACCCTTTTCATAAGTTCCTGCGCCGTCACTTTATTATCAAACAACGCCGCCGGATATTTGCCCCCTTCGATCGTCCGGTCAAAACAGACTATCTTATAGGAATATTTCTTTTGTAGCGACTCCTCATAGGACACCGGCGATATCAAAATACCGTCTACCATCCGGCTCATCAGCATATCCAGAACATGATTCTCCTTTTCCAGTTTTTCTTCCGTTGTACAGATAATGAGGCTGTAATCTCTGCCGGTTGCCAGTTTTTCTACCTTCTGAATGATATTGGTATAAAACGGATTGCTCAGATGGGGAACAACAATGGCCAGCGTTTTGGTAGAACCTGTTTTCAAAGACTTTGCTATATTATTTGATATGTAGCCCATCTCCTTAGCTGTCCTGCGAACCGTCTCAATCGTCTCCGGTTTATACGATCTGCCCTCCAGCTTATTATTCAATATATCGGACACCGTGCACCTTGATAGATTCAAGGCTTTTGCTATATCCTTCATGGAAACCATGATATCATCCTCCCTGCATGCCAGTTACTCGAGTAATTATATTATATCTACAACTATTTCGTTTTATCAAGCCATTCATGGCATAAATTAAAAATGACAGATACAAATCATTTTACTCCTCATCCTTATATAACGTATAATAATCTGACTCAAGATTATCCATCATCCCGGTATACCACCTCCGGGCATCGTCAAGAGCCCTGTTATAAATGACCGGCGCAAGCTTTTTCTCAAACAGTTCCAATATCTGCATCTGTTCTATGATGCCGATCTCCTCGCCGCGCTCATCCAGATAAAAGGCTTTGATCTCTTCATTCAGTTTTTCTTTTTGTTTCTCCGACAGTTTAATCTGAGACAGAAGTTCCCGTTTTCTCATAAAACCTCCATTTCGGAGCGTTTATGCGGCGAGATGACGCAAATTTGAAATCTGCATCTTCCATCAGGACCGATTTGCGATGCCCCGACACAAACAGCTGCGTGATTCATACCATCCCTTCCGATATATACTCCGGCCAACCTGCAATATAGAAAAGTATAACATATCCTTTACCGGAAAACTATCTGAACTTTTCCAGTTTAACCTTCTGTCCTTTTCAGATACCGATACAAGAGTTCCGCCGCACCGCTTTTTGCCTTGCCATTATCCGAAACAATCTCTATGAAACGCTTTGGAGGATCAAAATTTATCCGCATCCGCACTACTCTTTTTTCTTTCATCGGCGGGTAAGCCAGTCTTTCGGGTATAAAACCGATGCCCAGATTGTTTTCGATCAGCGGCAATATCAGATCGGATGTCGCCACTTCCATATCGGGTTCCATGTCGATCCCATGTTCCGTAAAAAAAGCCTTGTACATTTCATAGGTAGCAGTCCCTTCACCCAGGCCAATCAGCGGATAATCCTTTATATCCTTTAATGTAAGCTCCTTCTTTCCCAAATCCCGGAATGCCTCACCACCCGCCAGTATATCCCGAAACTCCAACACTTTTTCACACCGCAGCATCCCTACCACCTCAAAAGGCGTCGTAACTACCGCAAAATCCAATTTGCCTCCAAGAAGTTGTTTCAGTATATCCGGCGTCGTATGGTTCCGGATCTTTACCCGGACAGCCGGGTATTGCCTTTTAAAATCATGCAGTTTATCCAGCAGAAACAGATGCAGTGCCGTCTCAGTCGCCCCGATCCGTACCGTACCGCCCCTGTCCTCTAACTGGTTTCCCATCTCTTCCTGCGCGCTGAAAAGATGGGCGCAGGCAATCTCCACATGGGAAAAAAGACGCTTTCCCTCCTCTGTCAGGCTGATCCCCCTGGCCTCGCGTACAAGCAGGCGGCACCCCATCTGTGATTCCAGCAATTTCATGATCCGTGTCACATTCGGCTGATTGCTGCCCAGTGCCGCGGCCGCCTTCGTGATATTGCCGTACCTTGCCACATAATAAAAAATTTTATAGTACTCAAAATTTATATCCATATATTTTTTATATGCTTTCTATATTATATATGTATTTTTCATATTTGTTATAACGTAGTATAATCCATATCCGTAGTAAAGTAAATATCCGGAATCCCTTTGTATGGTGTATTAGTAACAGTTCAGCATAGGAGTTTGCACTTGCTGCAAATTCCGTAAAAATGTGTGATGGGAAAATAGAATCCGCCGTTATCACCGTATGCAGAGAAAACATGGTACGTCTACGGAAACGAGGAATGATATGAACAAAGATCTGACAACAGGAAACCCCGCGAAAAGTTTATGGCTGTTCTGCCTGCCCATGTTCGGCAGCATCGTTTTTCAGCAGCTTTACAATATTGCCGACTCTCTGGTAGCCGGTAAATTTATTGGAGAAAATGCTCTTGCCGCCGTTGGCAACAGTTATAATATTACACTGATCTTTATCGCTTTTGCCTTCGGCTGCAACATCGGCTGTTCCGTTATCGTATCACAGCTTTTCGGGGCAAAAGATTACAAAACCATGAAAACCTCCGTCTACACGGCACTGATCGCAAGCGCCGCCCTGTGTGCTGTCCTGATGTCTGTCGGGCTCCTCTCCTGCGATACACTGCTGCGGCTGATGAAAACACAGGCGGAAATCATGGCGGATTCCTCTTTATATTTAACAATTTATATCTGGGGACTCCCTTTTTTGTTTTTTTACAATATAGCCACCGGCATTTTTTCGGCTCTGGGAGACTCCAAAACGCCTTTTATTTTCCTTGCCTTCTCCTCCAGCGCCAATATTCTAATCGACATCCTCTTTGTAAAATCTTTTTCCATGGGTATCGCAGGTGTCGCATGGGCAACCTTTCTATGCCAGGGCATAAGCTGTGTCCTCGCCCTCTTCGTCGTGTTAAAGCGCCTTGCCGATATAAAAATCAGCGGAAAGGTCCCCGTTTTTTCCTGGAATCAGTTAAAAAAGATTGCTGTTGTTGCCATTCCGAGCATCCTCCAGCAATCTTTTATCTCCGTGGGAAATATGCTGATACAGGGGCGTATCAACAGTTTTGGTGTCAGCGTCACCGCAGGATATTCCGCCGCCGTAAAATTAAATAACCTGGTCATTACCTCCTTTACCACCATCGGCAACGGCATCTCCAATTTCGCCGCCCAGAACCTCGGTGCCCGGAAATACGAGCGGATAAGAGAGGGCTTTTTAGCGGGGCTGAAACTGGTATGGTGTCTGTGTGTCCCATTTTGTATTATTTATATTGCTTTCGGCAAATATTTACTGCTGCTTTTTCTAAACGAAAGTTCCTCCACCGCCCTTTTGACCGGCAGACAGTTTTTGTGGATATTGTCGCCCTTTTACTTTGTTGTCTCCGCCAAGCTGACCGCCGACGGTATCCTCCGCGGCACCAGCGCCATGAAACAGTTTATGGCTGCCACCTTTACCGACCTGATTCTGCGTGTGATCCTCTCCTTTGTCCTGTCTGACATGTTAAATGCCGCAACCGGTATCTGGCTCTCCTGGCCCATCGGCTGGAGTATTGCCACCGTTCTTTCCGTTTTCTTTTACAGGAGAGGGTTAAAGAACACTTTCAGGAAAGATTACCAGTTCAGCTGCGGCTCCTCGCCTGCTCTAACGCAGCAGAAATAAACCCTTTAAACAGCGGATGCGGCTGATTGGGACGGCTTTTAAATTCAGGATGAAACTGCACGCCCACAAAAAAAGGATGCCCGCGCAGTTCAACCGCTTCAACCAGGCTGTCATCCGGGGACGTTCCGCTGATCACAAGCCCGGCTTCGGTCAGTTCTTTGCGATACTTATTATTAAATTCATAGCGATGGCGATGACGTTCATGTATCATTTCCGTACCATAGCATTTTTCCATTTTTGTTCCCGGCTTAATCCTGCAGGGACAGCTTCCAAGGCGCAGCGTTCCGCCTTTATCAACCGCCTCGCTCTGTCCTGGCATAAAATCGATTACTTTATGGTTACACTGCTCATCAAATTCCCCGGAATGTGCATCTGCAATTCCGGATACATTTCTTGCAAATTCAATGACCGCAATCTGCATCCCAAGACAGATTCCAAGATAAGGTATCCGGTTTTCCCGGGCATATTTCGCCGATAAAATCATCCCTTCTATGCCGCGGTTTCCAAATCCGCCCGGAATAATCACCCCATCCATTCCTTTTAATATGTCATTTACATTTTCTTTCGTGATAGTTTCCGAATCAATCCAGTGAATTTTTATGAATGTATTCCGTTCATACCCCGCATGGTTCATGGCCTCCACCACTGACAGATATGCGTCATGAAGTTTTACGTATTTCCCAACCAATCCTATATGCACTTCCTCCGTACGTAAACGGATACGTTCCACCATCTCTTCCCAATCCGTCAAATCCGGTTCCGGCGCTTTCATATTCAGTTCCCTGCATACAACAGAAGAGAAGCCTGACTTCTCCAACATCAGGGGCGCTTCATAAAGGTTCTCCAATGTCCGGTTTTCAATGACACAATCCGGCTTTACATTGCAAAAAAGTGAAATTTTCTGAAAGATCGATTCCTCTAAGGGCTTGTCTGAACGCAGAACAATGATATTCGGATGAATGCCCATCCCGCAGAGTTCTTTAACCGAGTGTTGCGTCGGTTTTGATTTATGCTCCCCGGAACCGCTTAAATACGGAACCAATGTCACATGAATAAACAGGCTGTTCTCCCTGCCCGCTTCCAGAGAAATCTGCCGTACCGCCTCTACAAAAGGCTGCGATTCCATATCGCCAATGGTTCCGCCTATCTCCGTAATCACCACATCCGCCTCTGCCTTTTTCCCTACGCGATACACAAATTCCTTGATCTCATTCGTAATATGCGGGATTACCTGAACCGTAGAACCAAGATACTCCCCTCTTCGCTCCTTATTCAATACATTCCAGTAGACTTTTCCTGTGGTCAGATTGGAGTACTGATTCAAATCCTCATCTATAAACCTTTCATAATGTCCCAAATCCAAATCTGTTTCAGCCCCATCCTCAGTCACATACACTTCGCCGTGCTGATAAGGACTCATGGTACCGGGATCTACGTTAATATATGGATCTAACTTCTGAGCCGCTACTTTCAATCCTCTCGCCTTTAAAAGCCGGCCAAGAGAAGCTGCCGTTATCCCCTTTCCAAGCCCCGAAACAACACCTCCAGTCACAAATATATATTTTGTCATAATCATTCCGCTTCCTTATTCAAACTCCACCGCCGTTATCATTCTTCCTGCCAAAAATCTATTTTCCGCTGTCTCCATAGTTTGACAGTACTCTTGCGGAGGGATCTTTCACATCGCATCCCTCCCATTCCCTGTTCGGCATCCAGTAGCCGGCGATCATCTCCGCCTGCCCCGGATAATATGTTTCAAAAATCTCTCTGTACAGCAATGATTCCTTTGTGAATGGTCTGGCATACGCATATTTTTTACACATACTCTCATATTCTTTATCCGTATATTTACGTTCCGCATATTCCTTTAAGTAATCTACCATGGAGTGTCCGACCGCATCTGAAAAGGCGGCTTTTTCCCTCCATAAAATCTCTTCCGGTAAATAGTCACCATCTTTAAATGCGCGGCGCAGCAGATATTTCCCCTTTCCATAAGTGTTGATTTTTAATTCCGGATCAACGGACATCACATATTTTACAAAATCCAGATCACCAAAGGGAACTCTTGCTTCCAGTGAGTTTACGGAGATACAACGGTCGGCACGAAGGACGTCATACATATGAAGCTCCCGGATTCGTTTTTGCGCCTCCGCCTGAAACGCCGTTGCATCCGGTGCGAAATCCGTATATTTATATCCAAAGAGTTCATCCGATATTTCACCTGTCAGCAGAACACGGATATCCGTCTGTTCATGGATTGCTCTGCACACCAGATACATTCCCAGGGATGCACGTATCGTCGTAATATCATAGGTTCCCAGTAACTGAATAACTGTTTCCAGCGAAGAAAGCACTTCATCCGGCGTCATATAAACCTCCGTATGGTCGCTTCCAATATAATCCGCCGCCTGCCTTGCATACTTTAAATCAATGGCGTCTTCTCTCATGCCAATCGCAAAGGTCCTGATTGGTTCTTTGCTTTTCTTTGCCGCAATCGCACATACCAGAGAAGAATCCAGTCCCCCTGAAAGCAAAAATCCCACCTTTGCGTCAGCTACCAGGCGTTTCTCCACTCCGGCCGTGAGTTTATCATGAATATTTCTGCATACGGTCTCCGGATCATCGCGGCAAATACGATCCGCTTCGGCAATGTCACAATAACGAATAAACTGACCGCTTTTATAATAGTGCCCCGGCGGAAACGGCATAATCTTATCCGTAAGCCCTGTCAGATTTTTCGCCTCGCTGGCAAATATGACAGCACCTTCCTTGTCATATCCATAATACAACGGCCGGATACCGATCGGATCTCTTGCCGCAATAAATTCTCCCGCGTCTCCATCATAAATAATACAGGCAAACTCCGCATCCAGCATGGCAAACATTTCCGTTCCATATTCCTGATACAGCGGCAAAAGAATCTCACAATCCGATTCACTCTTAAATGTATATTTCTCTGACAGTTCTTCCTTCAGCTTCTTAAAACCATAAATTTCTCCGTTGCAGACCACATAGCTCTCACCCAGTTTAAACGGCTGCATCCCCGACGGAGTAAGTCCCATAATCGATAATCTGTGAAATCCAAGCAGCCCCTCTCCTGTTTCAACAATCCGGCTGTCATCCGGACCTCTTGATTTCGTCCTGTTAAATCCTTCCATAAAAGCATCAAAAGCAGCGCTGCGGCTACAATAACCCATAATAGAACACATAGAAATGTACCTCCAAACAACTTATTTTACGCCGAACAGCAAATCGCCATAAGTCGGAAACGGCCAGTATTTCTTTGCCGTCATTGTTTCCGCCTCATCGCAGGCAGTTCTTAATTCTCCCATTTTTCCTAAAACAGCATCTCGAATCATATAAGATTCTGCTTCTACATCCTCCGCTTCCTGAAGTTTCATCACTGTTTTTTCCAATTCATCCGTCCTGATCGCAATCTGATCTTCCAATCCTGCAAGGTTTTTCACAAGCTTCGTCTCATAATCGCATGAAACGGAATCATCGACCGCCTTTTTTGCTTTAGCTGTATTTGCAAGCTCCAGTACATATGCGCTGATGGCCGGGGCAATCTCTGTCCTTGCCATATCGATCATGGTATTTGCTTCAATCAGAACCGTCTTACAATAGTTATCCAGCATAATATCACATCTAGACTTCAGCTCAGCTTCTGAAAATACATTGTGACTTGTCAGCATCCGTACATTTTTTTCATCCAGCAGATGCGGCATACAATCCGGTGTTGTACGGTAGTTAAGAAGTCCTCTCTTTTCCACAGCTTCCTCAATCCATGTGTCGTCATAACCATTCCCGTTGAAAATAACATGTTTATGATCTTTGATGGTCCTGCGAATCATTTCATGCAGCACATCTTCAAAATTCTCCGCATTTTCCAGTCTGTCCGCATAGATTTTCAAACTTTCCGCCACCGCGCTGTTCAGCATGATATTCGCGCAGGCAATGCTGTTGGAAGAACCAAGCATACGGAATTCAAATTTGTTTCCGGTAAACGCAAAGGGCGATGTGCGGTTGCGGTCCGTGGTATCGCGGTTAAACTTTGGAAGTACATCCACGCCCAGCTTCATCTGTGTCTTTTCGGTTCCCGCATAGGGAGTACCGGTTTCAATCGCTTCCAGTACCCCATTTAATTCTTCTCCAAGGAAGATAGAGATGACTGCCGGAGGCGCTTCGTTTGCCCCAAGTCTGTGATCATTTCCTGCTGTCGCGACAGAAAGACGAAGCAGATCCTGATAATCGTCCACCGCCTTGATCACCGCACAGAGGAATAATAAAAACTGCGCGTTTTCATACGGCGTTTCCCCCGGCGACAGCAGATTCACGCCTCCGTCCGCAGTCAGGGACCAGTTGTTATGCTTTCCGCTTCCGTTTACTCCGGCGAACGGTTTTTCATGAAGCAGACACACAAGCCCGTGCTTTGCCGCAACTTTCTGCATCATTTCCATTGTCAGCTGGTTATGGTCTGTCGCGATGTTTGTTGTTGTATAAACCGGAGCAAGTTCATGCTGCGCCGGGGCAACCTCATTATGCTCTGTCTTTGCCAGAATGCCCAGCTTCCAGAGTTCCTCATTGAGTTCTTCCATATAAGCGGCAACCCTTGGCTTGATCACTCCGAAATAATGATCGTCCATCTCCTGTCCCTTCGGCGGTTTTGCCCCAAAAAGAGTACGTCCCGTAAATCGAAGATCCCTCCTTTGTTCATACATTTCTTTTGTAATAAGAAAATATTCCTGTTCCGGCCCTACGGATGTGCGGACGCATTTCACATCGTCATTGCCGAACAGATGAAGGATACGGATTGCCTGCTTATTTAACGCTTCCATAGAACGGAGCAGCGGCGTTTTCTTATCCAGCGCTTCTCCGCCATAAGAGCAGAACGCAGTAGGAATACACAAGGTATTGCCCTTGATGAACGCATAGGATGTAGGATCCCATGCCGTGTATCCCCGCGCTTCAAAAGTAGCCCGAAGTCCGCCGGAAGGAAACGACGAAGCGTCCGGTTCTCCTTTTATCAGCTCCTTTCCGGAAAACTCCATAATCACACCGCCATCCGGGGATGGAGAAATAAAACTGTCGTGCTTTTCTGCCGTGACACCGGTAAGAGGCTGGAACCAATGCGTATAGTGGGTAGCGCCATGATCCACCGCCCAGTCTTTCATAGCCGCCGCTACCGCGTTTGCCACTCCAATATCAAGCTTTGCACCCTCATCAATCGTCTTTCTCAAAGATTGATAAACCTTTGCCGATAAATTTGCTTTCATCACTCTGTCATCAAATACTTTGCATCCAAAAAAGTCTGATACATTTTTCATAATCTCACTCCTTCCAATCGGAAAATCAAAAGGCAAGGATAGCCTTCATGGCGCTTTTTTCCGCGCCGTAAAAGACTCCCTTGCCTTTTATATCAAATTGCATATATTTTCATTTGTAAAGTAAAAAACGTCTCTGAGAACTTCCTCTCAAAGACGCCTTTGTCTTTACGTGTTGAATGATACACCCTTAAAAATCATTTGTCAATTCTTTTTTTGATTATAAATGCAAATTTTTTCTATCATCCAAAAAAGATTGACAAAACGCATCAGCCGCTGTATAAATATAAATTATGAGCAAAGGCGTTCATTTTCAGAGCAGGAATCACCTGTCCTGAAAGCGGATGCCTTTGCTTTTTTGATTTATTCTGAAAGGAAGGTACAAAACTCATGAAAATCGAGGGACAGGTAAGAATCCCTTCCGGGTGCGCAATCTCAGCAGTAATTTCCAAAGACGGGAATAAGATGTCCGGTGAAATGGTTACCAATTCCATGAAACCCATGCATGACCGTTCCAACGGATTAGGCGGCGGTTTTGCCGGTTACGGCATTTACCCTGAATATAAAGATTTTTATGCATTCCATATGTTTTTTGATTCCCGCGGCACGCGTAAAGAATGTGAGGCTTTTTTAAAGGAATCCTTTGAAATTGTCCAATCGGAAATCATTCCAACCCGAAAGATTCCGTCAATCACAGACGAGCCGATTATATGGAGATATTTTGTCATACCCTTAAAATCTGTTCTTGTATCTTTACAGACAGATGAAAAAGAGTTTGTCGCCAAAACAGTTATGAAGATCAACACAGAAATGCCCGGCGCTTACGTTTTTTCCAGCGGCAAAAACATGGGCACCTTCAAAGCGGTCGGTTTCCCGGAAGATGTTGGCGTCTTTTATAAACTGGAAGAATATGAAGGATACTCCTGGACGGCACATGGCCGTTATCCGACAAACACGCCCGGCTGGTGGGGTGGCGCGCATCCGTTTACATTGCTTGACTATTCCGTTGTACATAACGGAGAAATATCTTCCTATGACGCCAACCGCCGATTTATTGAGATGTTCGGCTATAAATGTACCCTACGGACCGATACGGAAGTCATTACCTATATCATGGATTACCTGCTCCGCATACAGGGACTTACGCTCGGCGAATCCGCAAGCGTAATCGCGGCTCCGTTCTGGAGTACCATTGCGGCAAAAACAGATTTGGACGATCAGAAAAAACATACTTATCTCAGAACTATCTTTTCAAGCCTTCTGATTACCGGCCCTTTCTCCATCGTTTTGGGATTTGAGGGCGGATTGATGGCACTAAATGACCGTCTGAAACTTCGTTCCATGGTAGTCGGCGAAAAAGATGATAAAGTATTCATTGCCAGCGAAGAAGCCGCTGTTCGGACCATGGAGCCAAATGCGGAAAACATATGGTCTCCCGCCGGCGGTGAACCTGTCATTGTTAAAGTAAAGGAAGGTGCGCTATAATGAGTATCGAATTTATTTATCCGGAATTTGAAATAATCAGAAATGAAAACAGATGCATTTCCTGTCATATATGCGAGCAGCAATGTGCGAATAAAGCCCATGGCTATGATGAAAAACATAGAATTATGACGTGTGACGACTCAAAATGCGTAAACTGCCAACGCTGTGTTTCCTTTTGTCCTGCAAGGGCCTTAAAGATTGTAAAAAGCGACTGCACCCTGCGCGAAAATGCCAACTGGTCAACCCAGACAGTGAAAGAAATATACAAGCAGGCAAACAGCGGCGGCGTTCTTTTATCGTCCATGGGTAATCCAAAACCCTTTCCCATTTATTGGGACAAAATCCTGATCAATGCTTCACAGGTAACGAACCCTTCCATTGATCCATTGCGGGAACCGATGGAAACCAGGGTTTATCTCGGAAAAAAACCACCGAAAGTACAGCGCACAAAAGACGGGAAACTAGACTGCAGTCTTCCTCCCCAATTAGAGTTGTCCATGCCGGTTATGTTTTCTGCCATGAGTTACGGCTCTATCAGCTACAACGCCCATAAGTCCCTTGCGCTGGCAGCAACAGAACTTGGGATTTTATATAATACCGGAGAGGGCGGTCTGCATGAAGATTTTTACTGTTATGGAGAAAATACCATTGTACAGGTAGCTTCCGGCCGTTTTGGTGTCCATGCGGATTATCTGGAAGCCGGCGCCGCTATTGAAGTCAAAATAGGGCAGGGTGCAAAACCAGGTATTGGAGGACATCTTCCCGGCACAAAAATCGCAGGAGATATATCCCGTACCCGTATGATCCCGGAAGGCTCCGACGCCATTTCTCCCGCGCCCCACCATGATATTTATTCCATCGAAGATTTGCGTCAGCTCGTCTTTTCGCTAAAAGAAGCTACGGAATATAAAAAGCCGGTGATTGTAAAAGTTGCCGCCGTACACAACATTGCGGCAATCGCAAGCGGTATTGCCCGAAGCGGAGCGGATATCATCGCCATTGACGGCTTTCGCGGCGGCACCGGAGCCGCTCCGACCAGGATCAGGGATCATGCAGGTATTCCAATTGAACTGGCGCTGGCAGCCGTCGATCAGAGACTTCGTGAGGAAGGTATCCGCAACCATGTGTCTCTTATAGTCGGCGGTAGTATCCGAAACGCAGCGGATGTAGTAAAAGCCATTGCTCTCGGTGCGGATGCCTGCTATGTAGCTACTGCCGCCCTGCTTGCCCTCGGCTGCCATCTGTGCCGTACCTGCCAAAGCGGAAAATGCAACTGGGGCATCGCAACGCAGCGCCCGGAACTTGTGAAAAGGCTTAATCCGACAGTAGGCAGTCAACGCCTGATTCATCTGATGACCGCATGGAAACATGAGATAAAAGAATTTATGGGCGGTATGGGAATCAATTCCATTGAGGCTTTACGCGGAAACCGGCTGATGCTTCGCGGCATCGGCTTAACAGAAAAAGAACTGGAGATACTCGGTATCTTTCACGCCGGAGAATGACAGGATAAAAGCGGTTACTTCTTCAACATTTTCCACGGAAAACATAAACAACTTTTGGGAGGTATGGTATCATATGCAAACCATTGATGCTACGGATTTAGATTTCAGAACTGTAAATGAAGTTTTACGCGAAGCAGGAAGCGATTACATCATCGAAGGCTGCTGTGGGCAGAGGTTTATTGCCGCCGGTATGTCCGGCAAAAATCTTACCATTAACGGGATACCGGGGAATGCACTGGGCGCATACTTAAACAATGCCAATATTACCGTAAACGCAAATGCGCAGGATGCTGTGGGCGATACCATGAATGAAGGAAAGATCCTGATACACGGCAGTATTGGCGATGCTGCCGGTTATGCCATGCGGGGCGGCAAAATCTATGTAAAGGGCAATGCCGGATACCGCGCCGGAATCCACATGAAGGCATACAAAGATAAAATTCCTGTCATGATCATCGGCGGATGTGCGGGAAGTTTCCTTGGAGAATATCAGGCAGGAGGTGTGATCATCGTTCTTGGACTCCATACAGACGGCAGACGAATTGTAGGTAATTTCCCCTGTACCGGAATGCACGGAGGTAAAATATTCCTGCGCGACAGCTGTGAGGATATTCATTTTCCCAAACAGGTT
Source organism: Lachnospiraceae bacterium (assembly GCA_022799355.1). GTDB lineage: Bacteria > Bacillota > Clostridia > Lachnospirales > Lachnospiraceae > 1XD8-76. Next base: position 54,566 of record JAAWOG010000012.1, read on the forward strand.
ACTGCAAGATGTGCGGCCGCGGAAGAGTTAGATGAGATTCGGGAATATCTGTACGAATACTGCTTGGACTTCGGTTATTCTATTGAAGAGCTTTTATCCGAACCTTTTACAGTCATCACACCGGACAGTAAAAACCCATACAAACAGATGTATGTAGCAAATTAAAAGAAATTATGACATACCGGACGGTTGTAAAAACAACCGCCCGGTGAAATGGCCTTTGCCTGACTATTTCTATTTTATCCCTATAACCTTTCCACAAACCTCATAAACGCATCCTGCCCTTCCTTCGTCCTCTTATACACACCCGCATCCTCCAGAACCTGCATAAACACAAACCCGATCTCCGTTCTCAGAATATCGTGGACATTTTCCGCGTCTATCTTCTCATATTTCGGTAAAAACTCTTCCACCCAGTCGGCATGTTTTTCCAGAGTTTCATCTCCCCGGATATCTCCGCCTGCCAGAATCGCCTCCGCAAGCTGTTCCATCTCCCCTTTCAGGCGCGCCGGCAGTACCGCAAGCCCCATCACCTCGATCAGCCCGATATTTTCCTTCTTGATATGGTGCAGCTTCGCATGGGGATGGTAAACACCCAGCGGATGTTCTTCGGTGGTGATATTATTGCGCAGAACCAGGTCAAGTTCGTATTTACTCCCTCTTTTCCTGGCAATCGGCGTTATCGTATTGTGGGGTTCGCCGTCCGTATAAGCGTAGATAAACGCTTCTTCATCCGTATACTCTCTCCACGCCTCTAAAATATGATCCGCCAGAGCAATGATCCTCTCCGTGTCATCGCCGCTTAAGCGAATCACCGACATCGGCCAGTTGACAATACCTGCTTCCACTTCTTCATAACCTTTTACCGTAAACGTCCGTTCCACTGGCGCTTTTGCCATCGCAAACTCGTAATTGCCGCCCTGGAAATGATCGTGGCTCAAAATGGAACCGCCCACGATGGGCAGATCCGCATTGGAGCCCACAAAGTAATGCGGGAACTGCTTTACAAAGTCAAACAGCTTACAGAATGTACCATGTTCAATCTTCATCGGCACATGCTCGCCGTTAAATACGATACAGTGCTCATTATAATACACATAAGGCGAATACTGGAATCCCCATCTGCTGTCCTGGATCGTCACCGGGATAATGCGGTGGTTCTGCCTCGCCGGATGATTCACCCGCCCCGCATAACCGACATTTTCCATACACAAAAGACATTTCGGATACCCGCTCTGTTTTGCCAGCTTTGCCGCCGCGATCGCCTTCGGATCTTTCTCCGGCTTAGAGAGATTAATCGTCACATCCAGATCGCCGTACTTTGTGGGCGCCACCCACTTCTGATCCTTTACGATCCGATAGCGTCTGATATAATCGGAATCCTGACTTAACTTATAAAAATAATCGGTAGCTTCTTCCGGCGATTTCTCATACAGTTCCTGAAATTTCCGAATCACCTCACCCGGCCGGGGCATCAGCATACTCATAATCTTTGTGTCAAACAGATCCCGATGGGTGATATCATTCTCCGGCATCAGCCCTGCTTCATACGCATAATCCAGCATTTCCCCAAGTATCTTCTCAAGATACGCACCGTCCGCTTTCGGCGCCTCTTCCCCGGTGCCCTCTTCCATCTCATCCAGTTTAAATAACTCAAGCAGCCTGTTTACCGTAAAGATCTCATCCTCTTTCTCAACCAGCCCGGTATCCAGTCCGTATGTTACAAGTGCTCTGATATTACTGTAAATGCTCATATCTTTCTCCATTCTGCAGGCTCCTGTTATACTCACTGCACACAAATTTTACAATATATATGGTCCGTCCCCGATCTCCACAATATAAAACTCCGCCGTCTTTCCCGTTTTCTCCTGATAAGCCTTCTCAAGCTGCTCCTGAAACGTATCAATCGCCTCATCCTTTACGATGCTCACGGTGCATCCGCCAAATCCGCCGCCGGTAATACGGGAACCGATCACGCCCGGGATCTTCCACGCCTCGTCCACCAGAATATCGATCTCCTCACAGGATACCTCATAATCATCCCGAAGGGAAACATGAGAAGCATTCATCAGTTCACCGAACAGCTTTACATCGTTTTTCTTCAGCGCTTCCACCGCCCGGATAGTCCTCTGGTTTTCATATACCGCATGTCTGGCACGGCGCACTCTCACCTCATCCTCGATGGCGGATTTGTGCTTTTCAAACTCCTCCTCGCTCAGATCCCCGAGCCCTTTGATATCCACAACTTTCTGCAGTTCCGAAAGCGCCGTCTCACACTCGCTTCTTCTCTGATTATATGCGGAATTGACAAGGCTGTGCTTCACTTTGCTGTTTGTCACAACAACCTTTGCCCCCTCCAGCACAAGAGGCGCATACTCATAGGACAGATCTGCCGTATCCAAAAAGATCGCATTGTCTTTCTTACCCATAGCGGAAGCAAACTGATCCATAATGCCGCAGTTCATACCGTTATAATTGTTCTCGGCATACTGCCCGATCAGCGCAAGATCCACATTTGTCACATCAAAGCCATACAGATCCCGCAGGATATAACCTGTCAGCACTTCGAGGGAAGCGGAGGAAGATAACCCTGAGCCATTGGGGATATTGCCGAAGATTACCATATCCATCCCGCACGGCATCTTAAATCCTCTCTTCTCAAATGCCCATATCACTCCCTTCGGGTAGTTTGTCCAGTCGGACTCTTTCGCCTCACCAAGCGCATCCGCGTCCGCTTCCAGCAAGCCCGCCTTCTCAAAATTCATGGAATAAAAGTGCAGCTTATGATCCTCCCGTTTTCTTGCCGCACCATATGTACCGATCGTCAGCGCACAGGGAAATACATGTCCGCCGTTATAGTCCGTATGCTCACCGATCAGATTCACACGCCCGGGGGCAAAATAGACCTTGACACCCTCCGCATCGCCAAACAGTTCCGCAAATTTTTTCAGTAACTTTTCTTTCATATAAGCCGCCTCCTTTTTATGAAATATTTTCTCCGTATGCTGATGATCAAACTTCAAAACCCTTATTGATCATATACTTTTTATACTATAAACAGTTTAAAAATCCACCTCATCCGGCAGAGCGCACTGACCGCCCAGATCTTTCAGGCCATCGATCGTCTCCATCTCTTCCGCCGTCAGCTCAAAATCAAAGACATCCGCATTTTCCGCCATACGCCCGGGATTTACGGTCTTTGGCAGAGGCAGTATCCCGTGCTGCATGATCCAGCGGATGCAGACCTGCGCCGTCCCCTTTCCGTATTTCTCACCGATGCCTCTGAGCACTTCATTTTCCAGCGCGTCCTTCCTCCCCAGCGGACTCCACGCCTCCACAACGATACCGTTCTTTTTGCAATACTCACTTGCCTCAAGCTGTGCCCAGCCCGGATGAAATTCGATCTGATCCACCATGGGCTTTACACTCGCCGTCTCCATCAGTTCCTCGATATGATGAGGCAGGAAATTACTCAGGCCAATCGCTCTGATCTTTCCTTCCTCATACAATTCTTCCAGCGCCTTCCAGGTTTCCGCGTTAATCTTTTTCGCCTCATCCCCAAACTGTTTTTTATTTGCCGGCCAGTGAATCAGATACAAATCAAGATAAGCAAGCCCAAGCCGCTCCATACTGTCCGCAAACGCTTTTTTTGTTTTCTCATAGCCTCTGTCCGTATTCCATACTTTACTCGTAATGAACAATTCCTCTCTGGGAACGCCGCACTCCCTGATCGCCCTGCCGATCCCCGCCTCATTCCGGTAAAATGCCGCCGTGTCAATATGGCGATATCCCGCTTTCACCGCAGAGATCACCGCATCATAAACTTCCTCCTCGGAAGTCTTATAAGTGCCATAACCGATACAGGGAATCGTTATTTTGTTGTGCATGGTAAAGTGATCCGTCAATTTGTTCCATTCCATATGGTTTCCCCCCTTTTTCCGGTACTGCCCTGTCCTTTCGGCTCAGACAGGCTGCCGCTACTACCATTTTATCTTTTTCCACTCCGGGTTACAATAAAAAATTATTTCTTTATTATCTAAAATTATCTTTCTTTTTCTTCTATCAGTTCTTCTATCCTGTCCATAAGCACCTGTTCCGCCGGAATCTTTTCCCTTCTGGCAATCTCACAGAGCAGCAGCAATGTATCTCCCAACAGCCTTTCCGTCTCTTTTTTATCCGTTCCCTCCGAACAATCGGAAAGTTTTCCGGCTGCTTCCCTCAGCCTGTCCGCAACCTCCTCCCGCCCGGGTGCTTTCTCATAAAGCTTGTCTATCTTTTTCAGCACCTTCGGGGCTCTCGTAAGAGAGGGCAGTTCCTGCGGAATCTCCCGCAGCGGCGATGCGATCCAGGCTTTTCCCTCCTTCTCTTTCTTCTTGATCTCGTCCCAGTTCTCCAGTACCTCATCCGAGGAATCCACCTGCACGGTTCCGAAGATATGAGGGTGCCGCCGTATCATTTTTTCCGATACTTCCTCTATCACATCACCCAGCGTAAAAAGCCCCTCCTCTTCCGCAATCACACTGTGCATCACCACCTGCAGCAGGATATCTCCCAGCTCCTCCCGCATATTTTCCGCACTGCCGCTCTCATGAAAAATACGGATCGAACTGACAAATTCCGCCGCTTCCTCCATCATACAGGGGCGCAGACTGTCGTGCGTCTGTTCCCTGTCCCAGGGGCAGCCGTCCTTCGCCCGCAGCCTCTCGATTATCTTTACAAAATCCTCAAAAGTATATTTATTCTGCATTATCTCTTCCCTCTGTTATATATTTTATACACTTATCAAAATAATCCTACTCAATCTTCACCAGATCCAGGAAGGAATAACTGATATTTTTTAACTCCTCATCCACCTGAATCGTATAGGACTTAGCCACATACCCCGTGTTTCGCAACGTCAGCGTATGGGAACCCGGCTCTTTTTTAAAGCTGCAGGGCGTGATCCCTATATAATTTCCGTCCAGGTAAACCTCCACGCCTATGGGAGCCTCTATCGTAACATAGTAGGAGAGCGTACTTGTCACCGGCGGATTTGTCTGACTGCCGTTATTTGTATTATCAGTACCCGTACCGTTACTGCCTGTGGAGTCCGTTCCGTTTCCGGTCTGCTGATTCTGCCCCGTTTGATTACCTGTCAGTTCATCCGCCGTGATACCGCCGTACCCCTTCTCATTTAAAATACGGTTCACTTCATCTAACAGTTCGCTGTCCGCGAGCACGTCATTTCCCGAGACATCATTGCCGGAAACATCCTCATTCGCCTTCATAGTCACCTCAATACCGGCGGATGCCTGCCCCACTTTCAGATACTGGCTTATCGTATCATAACCTTCCGCCATCACGATCATCTGATGGATGCCGTATTCCAGCCTCACAGGCGCACTGTAATCCGTCTTTTCACCGTCCAGATACAAAACCGCCTCCTCCGGCGTGATCGTAAATACCACGCTGCCGTACTTCGGCTCTTCCCCTTTCAGGTCGCCCACATCCAGTTCCAGTTCCATATCCTTGCGGACTTCTATCTGCTTGACACCGCTTGTCCCTTTGTTGCTGATCAAAACCTGGTGGCTCCCCTCGGGCACCGTCAGCATCATATTTTCCGTCACCTTCCGGATCGTTTTGTTACCGATCTCGATCCAGCCCCCGTAAAAATACTCTTCATTTTTCAGCCGCACATAGCCGTGTCCTCTTTCCACCACAATGCTGTAAAGATCCGATCCGATCCCCCGAAAGGTCAGCACATCCACCGGATTGATATCGATCAGGTCTCCCTGCTTTCCATCGGATATCACAACCGTATCTTCCGAGTAAGCATAAATGGCAGAGCCCACCTCCGCCTGAAATTTTTCCTCATTCAATCTATATTCATCAATATATTTATGATTCCACGCATCGCCCGATATCTGCAGGCTGTTTAAGCGCTTTTTCTCCCTGAAAAAGGTAACATCCACTACCTCGCCCCTTTGGAGCTGGGTAATGGAGATCACCTTCCCGTATTTATCATAAAAAAATGTGGTCCCGTCATAGGTGAGCGTATACTGCCGCTTTTTCTGCATATTTTTCAGCGTGACGCTCTTTTCATCCATATCGATTCCGGCCACAACCGCCGTATCCGCCGAATCAAACACGCCCGTATCCGCCGCCACAAAGCCCGTATTATTTTGTTTTTCATCCGCCTGATCCTGCCTGCCGCAGGCTGCCGGAAGCAGCATACCAAGCAAAATCACTATTCCTGTTATGATTCTTTTTTTCCTGTGTCCGCTCACAAACTTTTCTCCTGTTTTGGTTACGTTTTGCAGTTTGACATCTGCTGTTTTTGTTTTGCAAATATCACTCCGTCACACACGCCCTTTTCCCGATCACATTACCGATAAAGGCTTTCCTTCTGTCCTCCTGTTCCAGAAGCACTTCCAGTTTTTCCCTGTTTTTATCGGGAATAAAAGCTTTTCCTCTGTTATAATAATAATTCACTATCTTCCAGAATTTCTCCGGATAACTGAAACGATAGTAAAGCTGTCTGCTGTTTTCCGGCAGAAGAGGCAGTTCCTTCTCATAAGCGTTCAGCAGCGCCTCCCCTGTCTCCGGTGCCCAGTTGCTCTTCTCCAACATCTTCCGGCTGAAATGATAAATGTCCCTGCTTCTGTCATCCCAGATGCATTTTTCAAAATTCATCAGCCTGACGCCGCTCTCGCAGAAAAGCACATTGTGATATTGGAAATCTCCATGGCATAAAACAGAGCATTCCCCTCCCTGCTTCTCTTTTTTCAGTTTCTCAGAGACACAAAGCGCCTGTTCCAGGAACGTGTCATAATGCCGCTGCAGAAAATGTTCAAAATCACTTTTCTGGCCTTTTTCCTTCAAAAAACGCCTTACTTTTTTCAGCTCCCGGTTATGCTTTTCAAACTCCTGCAGCGTCAGATCCCGGCGCCTGTCATCTTTGTCTGAAATCCCTTCAAAGCTGCCGCAGATCCGATGCAGTTTTGCCAGAGTGCGCATCGCCGCACAGCCGTCCGCCAAAGCTTCCCTGCTGCTCCCCGCCGCGCATTCCCTGCCCTCCGTGTATGTTTTTACAATATAGCCGGTGCCCTCCGCGTCCCGCGTCAGGAGCTCTCCATCCTTATTCTTTAAAAGTTCTTCCGCCTGCAAAAAGCCCCGCTCTTTTACAAAGGTCAAAAATGCGTCCTGAAGCAGAAGCCTTTCCCCGCGCCCGCCGAATTCTTTTAAAATAAAAAGCCCTTTGTCACTCTCACAAAGAATAGCGCCCCGCACCTTCCAGGTACGAAGCACTTCCAGGTCATACCTCTCCAACACATTTACTGCCTTCGGTTTCACAATGCAAGCCTCCTGAAATTGTTCATAACCTATCTTATGAAACAAAAGGGCGAAGTATGTTATAAATATTGGTTCAAATTTTCAAGCAGGTACTCTTTTTTATTATGCGCCGGATTTTCCAGAACATCCGTCAGCATCCTCTGCAATATTTCCCCCAGTTCTCTCCCGGGCTTTAATCCCCGTTCCAGTAAATCCTTTCCGCCAACGGCAAGATCTTTTAACGACAGACAGTCCTTTTTTTCCGTTATTTCCCGGTACATCGCTTCCAGTCTCTCCTGCTTTGCCAGTTTTTCCTCCCGGAGATAACCGCTCTGCGCAAGAAGATCCGCCCGGTTTATCTCAAACATATCAGGAAAGGCATCCTCACCGATTTTCGCAATCAGGCGCCGCACCGTAGAAATTTTCACATGCTCCTCAAGGTCGATGGACCAGTCATGAAACTCCACCAGCCGGCAGACTTTCTTTATCGTATCGTTATCAAACTTCAGCCTGTGTAAAATATCCTCCGCAAGCCTTGTGCTTTCTTTCGCGTGTTTTTTAAAATGATCCTTTCCCTTTTCATCCGTTGTTTTCGTGAAAGGCTTCCCGATATCATGCAAAAGCATAGCAAGCCGCAGCACCTTATCGGCTCTGACAGCCTTCATCGCCTGCAGCGTGTGCTCCCCGACGCTATAACAATGGTGAGGATTATTCTGCGCTGTCTCCATACAGATATCAAATTCCGGCAGGAAAACCTTTGTGATGCCCAGTTCATATGCCCTGCGCAGGTAATCCGGATTGGGAGAAACCAACAGTTTCACCAGCTCCACCCTGATCCGTTCCGCGCTGACATTTTTTAAATTCCCCGCCAGCTTACAAACCGCTTTTTTTGTTTCCTCTTCTATCTCATAGCCAAACTGCGCCGAAAAGCGCACACCGCGCATCACACGCAGAGCATCTTCCGAAAACCTCTCCCGGGCATTTCCCACACAGCGGATAAACCTTCTCTCCATATCACCGATGCCGTCAAAAAGATCAATCAGCCCTTCCGACGGATGATATGCCATCGCGTTCACCGTAAAATCCCGCCGCTTTAAATCTTCCTTTAAAGATTTTGTGAAAATTACTTCCTTCGGATGCCTGTTATCCTCATATTCCCCATCAATTCGATAGGTTGTAACCTCATAACCGGTCTTCTGCAGCATCACTGTCACAGTCCCGTGTTGAATGCCCGTATCAATGGTGCGCCGAAACAGCTTTTTAACCTGCTGCGGATCGGCGGACGTGGTGATATCCCAGTCATCGGGCTCCCGCCCCATGATGGAATCCCGTACACAGCCGCCCACCGCATAAGCCTCGAAGCCCGCTTCGTTCAGTGTATTTATAATAAATGCCACCTGTTCAGGCAAAATAATATTGATATTTTTCTTTATACTACCGGTTAACTGTTTACTGATCTGCATAGTCTCCCAATTTCAATCCGACGAAACCGATTAGTCAGGTTCGGTAAGCTGGGTTGATAAGCCAGGTTTAGTAGGCTGGATTGATAAGCCAGGTTTAGTAAGCCGGGCTTAGTAAGCAAGGTTTAGTAAGCCGGGCTTAGTAAGCCTTCCCCCAGTAAACCATCTTCTTCGCAGGCTTCCCGCAGCAGACACACACATCCGACAACTGTTCCTGCTCAAAGGGCATACACCTGCTGGTCACAGAGAGTTCTTCTTTAATCTTATCCTCGCAGTCCTGACAGCCGCACCACATCGCTTTCACGAACCCTGTTTTCTCCTGAAAGATCTGTTTAAACTCCTCATAATCCTTCGCAACACAGGTATGAGAATCCCTGTGAGCCCTCGCACGCTCTAACATTTCCCTCTGCATCTTCTCGAGCAGTTCCTGCACCTTCCCAGTTAGCTCTTCAAAAGGCACTTCCGTCTTTTCTCTTGTATCACGGCGGCAGATCACGCATTTTCCTGCTTCGATATCTTTCGGTCCTACCTCAATACGCAGAGGAATCCCGCGCATCTCCTGCTCCGAGAACTTCCACCCCGGGCTCTTATCGCTATCGTCCACTTTCACCCGGAAATCTTTCAGCATCTCCTTCAATTCAGCCGCTTTTTCAAGCACCCCTTCCTTTCTCTGCTGGATCGGAATAATCATCACCTGAACGGGCGCAACCTTAGGCGGCAGTACCAGCCCGGAATTATCACTGTGTACCATAATCAGTCCACCGATCATACGGGTGGATACACCCCAGGATGTCTGATGAACATATTTTAATTTATTATCTTTATCCGTAAACTGAATCCCAAAAGCCTTCGCAAAACCGTCCCCGAAGTTATGGCTTGTCCCGGACTGCAAAGCCTTACCGTCATGCATCAGCGCCTCCACCGTATAAGTGGCAACCGCTCCCGCAAACCGCTCCTTCTCGGTTTTCTGTCCCTTAATCACAGGAATCGCCAGTACCTTCTCTAAAAATTCCGCATAGACATTCAGCATCTGCAGCGTTCTTGCCTCCGCATCCTCCGCCGTCGCGTGCGCCGTATGCCCTTCCTGCCACAAAAATTCACGGCTGCGGAGAAAAGGCCTTGTCTCCTTTTCCCACCGTACCACGGAACACCACTGATTCAGCACCTGGGGAAGATCCCTGTAGGACTGCACCACATTTTTATAATAATCGCAGAACAAGGTCTCGGATGTAGGACGCACACAGAGCCGCTCCTGCAGTTCCTGCTGTCCCCCATGCGTCACCCACGCCACCTCCGGCGCAAACCCCTCCACATGATCTTTCTCCTTCTGCAGGAGGCTCTCCGGAATAAACATAGGCAGATAAGCGTTCTGCACTCCTGCCTCCTTAAACATATCATCAAGCTGCTTCTGGATCAGTTCCCAGATTGCATAGCCTGCCGGACGGATCACCATACAGCCCTTGACACTCGTATAATCGATCAGTTCCGCCTTTTTCACAACATCTGTATACCACTGCGCGAAATCCTCCTCCATGGAGGTAATCGCTTCCACTAATTTTTTGTCTGCCATCTCTTTCTCCTCTGCTTTTCTTTTTATTTGTATAGTTAATGCTGTCTGTGATTTCTTTAGGGAAATTATACTTTAAAACAGGACGTAAGACAAGAACTTTTCCGGCAGGAAAAAGAAACGGCAGATATAAAAATACAATGTCGTTTACAGGAACTGCTCCAGATCCTTTCTGTCATTGGAATATTTATAGGCATTCTGCACCGTGATCTGCCCGCTCCGGACGAGACGGCACAGGTCGCCGTTTAAAGTATGCATACCGTTTACCCCCGAGGACTGCATAACGGAACTGATCTGATAACATTTGTTTTCCCGGATCAGGTTCAGCACCGCGTCCGTCCCTGTCAGTATCTCCGTTGCGGCAACACGTCCTCTGCCGTCCGCCGTGGGAATCAGGCATTGGGTGATCACGCCTTTTAAAATACTTGAAAGCTGGGTTCGGATCTGATTCTGCGCCGCCGCCGGACAGGCGTCGATAATTCTGTCAATGGTTTCTCCCGCTCCCGTGGTATGAAGCGTAGACATCACAAGGTGCCCGGTCTCAGCCGCCGTTACCGCCGCCGATATGGTCTCATAATCTCGCATCTCGCCCACCAGTATCACATCCGGATCTTCACGCAGCGCGCTGCGCAGTGCCCCCGCAAAACTGCCCACATCGTCTCCCACTTCCCGCTGATGAATCAGCGAAAGCCTGTCTTCATATACATACTCTATCGGATCTTCCACCGTAATAATATGTTCCGATCTGTTTTCATTAATATATCGTATCATCGCCGCCAGCGTTGTAGATTTACCGCTGCCGGTGGGACCTGTCACAAGAATCAGGCCTCTCGGCTGATCTGCCAGTTCCTTTAAGACTCTTGGCAGCTTCAGCTCTTCCAGACTCGGAATACTCCCGTTCAGCAGACGGATCGTTGCCGCCAGCTTTCCCTGATAGCGGAAAACATTCACACGCTGCCGATTGCCGTCCGGCGTAGCGACAGCAAAATCCAGGTCCTCCCCCAGTCCAAGCCTGTCTAATTTCTCCCCATCCAGCATTTCCAGAATAACCTGACGGATACTGCCCGGCTCAGGCTGCATTTCCGCTTTCATCAGTTTCCCGTTGACTCTTATCTGCAGCGGGCGCCCCTCCGATATATGAATATCCGAAGCCCCCGCACTTCTCGCCATCATTATAATATCATTCATCTTTCCCATTTATTTTCTCCTCCATTATAACATATGCCTCGTTCTGTCTCTCTCACAGTCCCAATGGTTCAAAAAATACCCACCGTTCTATTCCGCATAATAAGCGATCTTCAGCATCTCCTCCATGGACGTTATGCCCTCTTTTACAAGCTCCCTGGCAGAATCCTTCAACAACCGCATTCCCTGTCTGCGGATCGCATCATTTTCAATATCCTCCATGGAAGCTCCCTGCGTGATCATTCTTCTGATCTCCCGGTCCACCCGGAAAATCTCATGGACCGCGATTCGCCCTGTGTATCCGATGCCGCTGCAATAAGAACAGCCCTCTGGCTCATACACGGTCAATACCTCTTCTCCGAGAAACTCCCTCTCCTGCTCCGTCGTCTCCCGCTTTTTTTTACAGTAGGGACAAAGCTTACGCATCAGACGCTGCGCCACGGCGCCCACAAGAGAATTGGCGATCAGATAAGGTTCCGCACCCATATCGATCAGACGGACAATCGTGGAAACCGCATCATTTGTATGCAATGTTGAGAATACCCGGTGCCCGGTAATCGCCGCACGGATGGAAATTTCCGCTGTCTGCGCATCACGCGTCTCTCCCACCATGATCACGTCCGGATCCTGACGCAAAAGCGCCCGCAGGCCGCTCTCAAAATCCAGGCCGGAAATCGGATTCACCTGCATCTGGTTTACTCTGGGCAGATTTTTTTCCACAGGATCTTCTATCGTAGAGATATTCACCTGTTCCCGTGAAATCGCTTCCAGCATCATATACAATGTAGTGGTCTTGCCGGAACCGGTGGGACCGGTCAGATATATGATCCCGTTGGGCGCCTTTAGCATTTTGGAAAATGCTTCATAATCCGCCTGATCCATGCCGAACGTCTTTTCACGATCGATCTGCGTATTGCCGGAAAGCAGACGCAGCACCGCCTTCTCCCCAAACACCGTGGGAATCAGAGACACACGGATATTAAGCTGTTCTCTCTCCATCTTTACCCGGAAATGCCCGTCCTGGGGAATCCGCCTTTCCGCAATATCCAGATTGGATAAAATCTTAATACGGGCGATAAGGGGCGCCTGCAGCATCTTTTTCAGTGTTACAAACTCCACAATCGTGCCATCCACACGCATACGCACAACGGTTTTATTTTCAAACGGTTCGATATGAATATCGCTGGCTCTTGTACTGTAGGCTCTCTGAATCAGAGAATTTAAGAGATTTATTACCGGCACTTCCCCGTCGCCGTCCTCGGCTGCTATCTCCTCCACCTCTGCCTCTTCAATACTGGCATTCGCCTGTCTTGACGCCTGCTTTGCACTGATATCCGCATAATAGAAATAGATTGCTTTCCTGAGCGGCTCTTTTCCGCTGAGCAGCAGGGATAACTCGCATCCCGTCGTCTGCCTGATATCTTCTAACCCATAAAAATCCAGAGGATCATTAACCACTACGGTCAATATATTCCCCTGATAACGAACGCCTAATATTAGATATTTCTCCGCAAGCTGTCTCGGAATTTTCTCCACAGCCTCCGCATCCACGGTAAGCCTGTCTATCTCTACTTTTTGGATATTCAGCCTGGCGCCGAGCGCTTCCAGCATCTGTTCCTCGGAAACAAATCCCAGTTCTATCAAAATAGCGCCGAACCGCTTTCCCCGGTTCTGTTTCTGATAAGCCACCGCCTTTTTGATCTGTTCCTCGGTTATATAGCCATAATCCTTTAGCACCTCACCAATAGGAACATTCTTAAATGTACTCATCCTTTATCCCCCTGCCCTTCCGGATTTCGATCACACATATACAGTTCCAGTTCCACCGATAGAATTTCCGTACCCGCAGCCATCTCCTCCTCCTGCCGGCTGTCCTGTATCTGACGGGAATACCCCCGCAAGCGGATTGCGGGATAGTCTCTGGTCAGCGTATCGATCAGATTTTCTATCTGTCCTTCTGTTCCGGAAGCTGTCAACGTAACAATCGGTGCATAGATATACCCCTGATTCTCCTCCTCCGGTGTCGTGATTTCCTCCGCCTCCGTTTCATCACCTTCCTCCGCAGCCTCTTCCGTCAGTTCCGGCATTGCAGTCTCCCCCGGTACTTCCGCTTCCTCCGCATAAAGATAAGGCACCAGCGAAACCGGCTCCTCCGGCATTGCAATACTCAGATTGAGCGCCTGCATCCCGCAGGAAAGCACAATTCCCGTTACTTCCTTATCCACTTCCTGGCTTTCCAGCATCGGATAAAGATCCTGGGTGGAAATCAGAAAAAGATCCATCTTCTCCTGTTTTTTTTGCTCCAGCCCCTTTGCTTCCTTTATCCGGGCGTCCATCTCCTCCTTCTGTGCCGAAAGAATCGCCACCTGATCCCCCAGATCCATATAATGACTGATCAAAGGCCTGAACACAAACGCACCGAAGCCAACGATAATCACAAAGTATGCCAGTGCCAGTAACAATTTCTTATCCCGTTCCGTTAATTTCATATCCGTCTCCCTGCTGTCCCCTCTACTTGCCTGCGTCTCCGCTTAAAATGCAGCTTACCTGCACCTGATAATTGCCTTCGCCTTCCAGATATCCATACCCGGAATAGCCCACTTTCACAAACATACCGGTCTCCTGCAATGCGGAAACATACCGGTTTACACTCTCCACAACAGGTGTACGGATCTCCACATTCAGCTCTCCCGCATCCGCGTTGTAGCTCACGATCCTGACCGTCATATTGTAATCGGCAGCCGAACGGATTTTATCCGTCACCCTGCCATCTGCCAGCGGATATGACTTTTTAATTGCTCTTATCTGATCCGCCTGCTCCATCATCCTTTCCATGCTGCTGATGTCCCGTTTCAATTCCTCCACCAGCATTTTCTCCTGCATCAATGTCGTATCCGTCAGATACTCCGACAGCTCCGTCGCCTTCTTCATCCGAATACTGCTGCCAATCATAAGCCCTATGGAAATCAAAAGACAGACAGCAAAAAGAACCAGCACCGGCACCGCCCTTTTCACAAAAGTCCCGATCCCCTTATCTTCCCTCTTCTTTTCTTTCCATACCTGCAGCATATTGACCGGCTTCTTCGCCGTGATCAGGCCCCCCGCCGCCATTACATTATCCGCATAAGGCTCCCTGAGGCTCTCCACCTGCATTTCCAGTTCAAACCTGTCCAGGCTCTCCTGGCAGCATCCCACATCCTGTTCCTGAAACCCGCACAGAAAAAGCTTTGAGAGTTTCCCTCTCCTCTTCTGGGAGATATAATATTGTCGGATCGAACTCACAGACCGGGAAATCTCCGTATAAAATTCCTCGGAGCCAACCTCGGAAAAGACACGCTTTCTGTCCGCGGATACCAGCCTGCCGTCTATCCACAATACGCTTGTCAGGATCATGTCATCCAGAAGAATCAGCACATATGCCCCCTGCCGAAGCTGCTCACAGGATGCAAAATATCTGGTCATCGTTTCTCTCGATACCGTGATCCGCTCCAACTCCACCCCGATATCATGAAAAATCTTCTGCCACCCTTCTATATAACTGCGGTTTACCATCACCGCGAGAATATCCTGTCCGCCTCCTTCAACCGACTGCAATACGGCATGATCATAGAGCTTTTCCTCGTACTGTTCCATCTCCGCAAATTCCCGGAGCACCACGCCGCGGACCTCTTTCTCCTTCATCTTCGGAACCGCCAGTGTTTTTACGGAAAAATGAGAGGACTCCAACACCAGCCGGACATGATCTTTAGGCAGCGCTCTCTTCCGCCAAAGCTCCCGAAGCTGTTCCGTCAATTCCTGCTCGTTTGTGATCATGCCGTTTAAAAGGCTTCCCTCAGGCATCCGGTAGATAATGCTTTCCGCATGTTTCGGCAGGTTCTTCCCCTCCGCGCCGCCGGCAATAAATACCGTATTATTAGATAAAAATACAGAAGTAACCACTTTAACCCCACTTTCTTTTCGTTGCTTATTCGTAAGTCGAATATTCGATCGCATTATAGGAGCCATAAATCGGCATGATCACGGAAATAATCACAAACCCTATAATAACCGCCATAATAACAATCATCGTCGGCTCTATAAAAGTCACCATCTTATTTATCGCCATCTCTGCTTCATAGTCCAGAGTATCCGCGATCGCATCGAGCATATTGTCCAGGCTTCCCGTCTCCTCTCCGACTCTTATGGAGGCTGCCAGTTTCCGGTTGAAACCGTCTATTTTTTCCAGCCCGTCGGAAAGAGCTCCCCCGGCACGCACCACCATGATCACCTGATCAAACTGTTTCTCTATATAGCTGTTTCCCACCGTCCCCCTGCTCACCTGCAGCGCCGTCACAATAGGAAGCCCCGCAGAATAAAGAGAACTCAGTGTCCGTGCAAACCGGGCGGTATAAATGCTTTTGAGCAGTTTTCCGAAAATCGGGAGATGCACCTTACATTTATCCCACCAAAGTTTCACCGATGGCCTGTTCCTGATAAAAGTAAACAGTAAGCCGGCAAAAATAACACCAAGCAAAATCGGCAGCCAGTGCTTTTTCAATCCCTCACTGAAACCCATCACAATCCTTGTGGGGAGCGGCAGTGATTCCATCCTCTCAAAAAGACTCGCAAACTGCGGAATGACAAAGGTAAAAATAATCAATACCACAACCACGATAAGTACCGCAAGAATCGCCGGATATACCATAGCGGAAGAAACCTTGGCTCTCAGGCGGAACTCTTTCTCGAAATGGTCCGCCATCCGCAGTACCACTTTATCCATACTGCCGCTCGCCTCGGCTGAGCGTACCATATAGATCAGCAGAACCGGGAAAGCCTCCCCCTGCTCCTGCATGGCGTCAGACATGGGATTACCCTGCCTGACACTCCGCAGTACCGCTTCATAAAGTTTTTTCTGCTCCGCCGTGTTTGTCTCTTCCTGCGAAATAATGGATAACGCCCGTACCAGAGACACGCCCGCAGCAAGAAGCGTTCCGAGAGAACGGCAAAATTCCGCCACCGCCTTCGGCTTTAGCCGCCTTGACCTTCCGGCGGCTCCCATCCGCTTCCAGAATGTCAGGTAAAGCCCCTGCTCCCTCAACTGGTTATGAAGCTGGATCTCATCCGCCGCTTCCATCTTTCCGGCGGTACGCCTGCCGTCTTTATCCCGTGCCCTGTACTTGTATAATGCCATATTATCTTCCCCGTCTTAAAAAAATCCCAGATACCAGTCCAGTATCTTTTCTCCCCAAAACAAAGCAGCCGCCATCCCCAGGCAGAGAAAAGGTCCGAACGCAAAATGGTCCGTTCTCTTCTTTCGCTTCGCGGCAAGCAGCCAGAAACCGTATATGCCGCCTCCCATCACTCCCAAAAACAGCGCCAGCAGATTCAGTTTCCACCCCAGAAAAATACCACATGCCGCCATCAGCTTGATATCCCCGCCGCCGAAAGCGCCCGGAACCGCCACCGTCAAAAGATACAGGGGAACACTGACGCAGAATATCCCTATGACTCTTTCCACAAAAGATATTTCAGGAAAAAACAAAACGGACAGCACTCCCATAAGGGCTGCCGCAATCACCAGCGAAAAAGGAATTTCCATAGTATCCATATCAACAAATGACACAACTGTCAGAACACACAAAAACAAAAAAGCAATAATTGCCCTGGGATTTATCCCAAAATGATACGAACATAATACTGCCGCAATTCCGCCGGCAAGTTCCACGAGCGGATAGCGTACACTGATTCCCGCTTTACAATACCTGCACTTTCCTCCCAAAAATACCCAGCCAAGTACGGGCACCATGTCCGGCGCTCCCAGAGCATGTCCGCAAAAAGGACATGCGCTTCTGCCTGTCACAAAATCCATTTTTTTCGGAAGCCGGTATATCACCACATTCAAAAAAGAAAATATACAGCAGCCAAGCAGAAAGGCTGCCGCCAAATAAATTTTATCTGTCATTGCCCGGCATCTCCCCCGTTGCGATTATATTTTGAAGGCGGCCAACTTCCCAGGTCGGATCTTTTCCCTGCTCCCGCCTGTAGGTCACAAGAAACTCCCCCTCCTGATAAACAAAACATACCGGCGTATTTCTTTCTTCCTCCCAGGAAAGTACCCGGATCTCTCCCTCCGCCGTGGAACGCTCCCGGATCTCCTTCTCAGCCTCCTCTTTCAACCCGCTGAATTGACTGCTGTCATAAGGACTGCTCCCATATCCATAATACTCGATACCCGTCAGCCGAATCGCAAGTTCTATCGTCTTAGCCTGGCGCAGCAGATTCCTCGCCTCTATTCTGTCCCCCACATATGCATAGCACCGGAACAGGAGCAGGGCAGCCATACAGCCTGCCAGTATATAATTTGCAATTTTTCTGATGTAAGCAGAACGCATTTCCTGCTCTTTCCGCTTCTGCGCATAACGCTCCGGCGCATCCTCCGTAATTCTCAGGCCATCCATAGAAGGCTCCTTTGCAGATTTATTTTAATTTTAACATGATACATGCCATATTGATACAACAAAATCCGGACCAACTCTCAATTTATCTGAAATTTCCAAAAATTGCTTGTATTCTCAGCCGCGTACCTGTATAATAATTACACTTAACTGTTGCACATCTGCAACGTTCATGCTTTCTTTAAAGCATTTCTGACAAAACATCTTATTTCATTTCAGAAAGGAAATCACTTATGACAAATCTAAACGTTATCCGCCAAAATCTGGCTCAGGCAAATCTGACGATTCCGGAGTTTCTGCCTCTCTCCAAAAGAAAGGGAAAACTGCCCTGTACGCTTCAAAACGATTACCTGTTTAAATCCGTCCTGCAAATTGATGAATCGGCACTGCGCTCACTCCTTTGCAGCCTCCTGCACCTAAAGCCCCGGGATATCTCTTCTGTCAGTATTGAAAATCCTATTATCATCGGTTCCTATTTCAAAAACAAAACTGTCATCCTCGATATCAAAGCCCTTCTCAACAACAGCCGTATCATCAACCTGGAAATGCAGCGCTCCGATGAAGGCGACTGGCAGGAACGCTCACTTATCTACCTGTGCAAAATGTTTAACAGTCTTAAATCCGGCGAATCCTACGCCGATGTCTTTGCCGCCGAGCATATCGGGATTCTGGATTTTTCCTCGCAGCGATTGTCCAAAGAATTTTACAGCCACTACTATATCATGAACAGCAAAACATATGAAATATATAGTGACAAGTTATGTCTCTCTGTGCTAAACTTATCTTATATGCAACTGGCAACCGAAGAAGATAAGTATTATCGCCTCGATCAATGGGCGGCTCTCTTCAAAGCTGATACATGGGAGGATATCCAAATGCTTACTGACAAAAACCCTGCTTTTGAATCCATCGCCGACGCTGTCTATTTTCTCACCGAAAACCGTGAACTCATCGATGCTTATCAGGACTATGAAGCACGGCAGGCTTATTATAGGAAGCGCGAAAATCTTATTTTGGAGAAAGACCGTGCCCTCCAGGAAAAAGATACACTCCTTGCCGAAAAAGACGCATACATCGCTGAACTGGAAAAGGCCCTTTCTGCTAAGCATCGCAGTAATTTCTTCAAAGTAT
>JAAWOG010000063.1 GCA_022799355.1 Lachnospiraceae bacterium
CTTTTGAGGGAGCGGAGCGAGCGAAAAAGTCAAGTGCTGTGAGAGGCGACGTAGGAGCCACTCACAGTGCTTGAGTGCTTGCACCGGGGTGGTTGATTTTATTTATTTCAGAGGAATCTATCAGAAGTGAAGCGTTTCAATACGGACAGCGTGATAAAAATCAGTTTATCCGAAACGGACATTTAGATATGAGGCTGGTCCTTGAGAAATTTGTAGTGCATTTTACAGATATTTATGGCAAAAATGATGAGAAATTTATTGAGGCATGCGGAAGAAAGTTCTTTCTGCTTTATCTGAAACCTATTATAAATGGTGTGGGAAACTATTATCTGGAAGCACAGACAAGAGATGCGAGGCGGACGGATGTGATCGTGGACTACAGGGGGGAACAATTTATTGTAGAACTTAAAATATGGCATGGCAATGAGTACAATGAACGTGGAGAAGAGCAGCTATTGGATTATCTTGACTATTATCGTATCAGGGAAGGATATATGCTCAGCTTTAATTTTAATAAGAAGAAAGAAACAGGAGTAAAAGAAGTCAGGATGGGGGACAAGACAATAGTGGAGGCAGTTGTATAGCCGAAAACTGTAAAAATAAAGCGAAAAATAAAACGCACGAAAATCAGGGAAGCATCATCTTAAACAATTTTTAATAATTTCCCCCGTTTATTATTCATAAAAGTTCCGCTACAATGTGTATATACAATGAATGGTACCAAGCACTGATATACACATTGCAGCGGAACCTTTTTTGTGCGAAAAGGGCGCTGCGGGCAGGGGAAATGACAGAAAAGATAAGGGGACTTGAGCATGGCAAACATACTGGTATGTGATGATGAGAAGGATATCGTTTCGGCGCTGCAGATTTATCTGGGCGGTGAGGGATACACGGTTTTGACGGCGGAAAACGGCAAAGAAGCGGTGGCGGCTGTGGAGAAGGAGGAGGTGCACCTTGTCCTTCTGGATATTATGATGCCGGAGATGGACGGCATCACGGCGATGGCAAAGATCAGGGAGATTTCCAATGTGCCGATCATTATGCTGACGGCAAAGGGAGAGGATGCGGATAAGGTGTTAGGGCTTACCGTAGGGGCGGATGATTATGTGACAAAGCCCTTTGGGCCGGTGGAGCTGCTGGCAAGAGTAAAGTCCCAGCTCCGCAGGTATATGATGCTGGGCGGCAGTGTGCCGAAGGCAGAGAATCTTTCCATCGGCGGTATTGAGCTGGACGATAAGGCGAAGGAGGTTACGCTGGATGGAGAGAAGGTGCCGCTGACGCCTACAGAGTTTGATATTTTAAAGCTGTTTATGCAGCATCCCGGAGAGGTCTTTTCTCCGGCGAAAATCTACAGCGAAGTGTGGAAGGATAACCCCTATGGGACGGAAAACACGGTGGCGGTGCATATCCGGCATCTCAGGGAAAAGCTGGAGATCAATCCGGCCGAACCACGCTATCTGAAAGTGGTCTGGGGACATGGTTATAAGCTGGAAGCACCAGGGAAACGATGACATTAACAATAAATTGCGCAGGCAGGAGCTAAGGAGTATGGCATGAATGAGAATAAGTGGAAGAGCAACAGAGGATTGAAAATCGGACTGACCGTTATTTCTCTTTTGACGGCGGCGGTTGTGTTTTTCAGCGGGACGGCAGTCCTTTTGATCGGGAGCCTTGGGGCATACAATGATACAAAAGAGGAATGTCTGGAGAGGCATTACGATAGATACAGCGAAATATATGCGGTGATGGCGATGGCGAACAGGGAGTCGCCCCTGATGCAGGAGGAACTGAATAAGACAAATTTCCGCTATGGCATCATAAAAGATGAGGATCTGGGGGTGGACGGGATCACGGATATCCGCGAGATAAAAAAGTTATCTGATCCTGCGAGTTATGAATACTATAATTTTGAGACAATGCCTGAGGTGGATGCGATAGAGAAAGGGGAAGTCAGAGTCACGGAGTTTGAAATCGGCAGAGGGACTCACTATAGCTGGGACTGTCGCCTGTTCGGGTATGCCGACATATATAATGAGGTGTATGCGGAGGAATATGAGAGCTACGCGACAGAGGAGGCAATACCGATCATCGGTTATTACTATAACGTGTCCGATGGTATATTCTATTACGAGACGGAAGAGGAATATTACCGGGTGGATGAAGTGGGACTGTTTGTCGGAAACAGCGACATGAAGATGCAGTTTAAATTTGACTCAGGACAGGGCACTTACTATAATCTGAACCGGGAAGATTGTGTGGTGAAAGATTATTATCTTACATTTAACGCGTTTGACGATTTTGCAGGAAAATCCTGGGAAACCTGGAACACAATTACACTGGATGGTGTGGAACTTGACCATACGGATATCCGTTTTGTGGAGGATGAAAATACGGAGATGGGAGAGTTTCGCGGAAAGCCTATTGCGGAGCGCTTTTATTCCTACAATGACGGAAGTGAGGTTTTGAGAGTCAGAGCCACGGAGGATACGGAAGAGGTTGCAGAAGCGAAGGAAGAGAGGACAGAACGCTACTGGGTGGTATCCCAGGTGCGTGAGCCGCTTTTGAGAACGGGTATCAGGAATAATTTCCTGGAAGGGGATTTATTTGAACAGATTACGTATGTGCTGAATTATGCCTTTGCATGGCGCTATGGTGCTATCGCGGCGCTGGCTGTCTCGTTGATTTTATGGGTGGTATCTACCGTGTTTGTGCTGATCATGGCAGGACATAAGGGAAGCTATGATATGGCCGGCGCAGGCATTCAAAGGGGCAGAGCGGCGAGGAAAAATGCGGTATTGCGGGCACAGGATGATGCGGCTGATGAAAACAGGACGGACGATGCGGCAATAGACGGAGAGGACTTTGCATGGAATGAAACAGAGGAAGAAGAGGAGTCTGCGGAAAACGAGCCATGCTGGGTGGATGCGGTAAAACCGGGATTCTGGCAGAAGATACCGTTGGATGTGGAGACTGCCCTGGTTTGTCTGATTGGCTGTGTCCTGACAGTGATAGCTTTGGAGAGCAGCTATTATAGTCTGAGTCCCTGGAATCTTGCACTGATGATTGCCTGCGGCGCCGGATGCTATCTGGTAAGCTTTATCTGGCTGGTTGATTTTGTGATACGTTTTAAGCTGGGCAAATGGTGGCGCAGCATGCTGATCTATAGGTGTCTTGCATGGATCTGCAGGAAGGTCGGCAGGTTTGTGAAAAAGGTGGTGCGGTTTTTCCAGGAGAATCTGTCTCTTTTGTGGAAAGCGATTATTATTCTGGGGGGCATCAGTTTTCTGGAATGGTTTGGGATTTTGGTAACGGCTCATGCGCCGGGGGCGGAAGTGGTGATATGGCTTTTGTACAGGGCTGCAACGCTGGTACTGATTATGCTTGGCATCGTGCAGGCAAATAAGCTGAAAGAGGGCGCGAGGAAACTGGCGGACGGAGATCTGCAGGAAAAGATGAATACGGAAAAAATGTTCTGGGAGTTTAAAAAGCATGGGGACGCGCTTAATTCTATCCATGACGGTATCTCCCTGGCGGTGGAGAAACGTATGCAGAGCGAGCATTTCCGGACGGAGCTGATCACCAATGTGTCCCATGATATCAAAACGCCGCTGACATCTATTATCAGCTATGTGGATCTGCTGCAGAAGGAAGAGATCGACAATGAGAGAGCGAAAGAATATCTGGAGGTGCTGGCGCGCCAGAGCGCGAGGCTGAAAAAGCTGACGGAGGATCTGATTGAGGCGTCCAAGGCTTCCACGGGCAGCATGCCGGTACAGCTTGAAAAGCTGGAACTGGGGGTGTTTCTGACACAGACTTTGGGTGAGTTTGAGGAAAAGATCACGGCGGCGGGGCTTCGTGTGGTGATGCATAAGCCGGAGGCGGAAGTATTTGTGAATGCCGACGGAAGACACCTGTGGCGGGTGGTGGAGAACCTGATTCAGAATATCTGCAAGTACGCGCAGCCGGATACAAGGGTGTATATCGATCTGGACGACAGAGAAAAAGAGGCGGTGATTTCCTTTAAAAATATCTCCCGGTATGAGCTGAATATTTCCGGGGAGGCGCTGATGGAGCGGTTTGTCAGGGGGGATGCTTCAAGGCATACCGACGGCAGCGGGCTTGGGCTTTCCATCGCGGGGAGCCTGATGGAACTGATGCGCGGGAAGTTGGAAATTGTGGTGGACGGAGATCTGTTTAAGGTGGTGCTGCATTTTCCGAAGTGAACGGGTTAAAATACTGAGGCACATGCTGAGAGGAAAGAGAAACAGATAGAGAGGAAGGGTTCCTCACTGCTTCCGCATCCGTCTAAGAGAGTCTGACGGGATGCGGGAATAAGAGAAAAAAGGTGTAAAGTCTTGTGAAAAAGTAAGATTTTGCACCTTTTTTCTTGTTACGGGGAAAGCTCTTTGCTATAATGTAGTAGTGCGGATACAGGGAGGGATACCATGAAAAAGATTGTCATGTTTGACGGGGAGATCGAAACCCAGCAGTATTTTACCTACCGGATGAGGGAAGAGTTTCAGAGGCTGGGACATGAGGTATATACGTTTAATCTGTCGAAAACCGGGGAGAGCCTGACGGGGCTGATGCGGTTTGTGGAACAGGGTAATACGGCGCTTGTCTGCTTTAATTTCCATGGGATCACGCCGGGGGATATTTTCTGGCAGGACGGCGAGTGGTTCTGGGACGCGATCGAGTGTACCTGTTATAATATCGTGGTGGACCATCCTTTTTACTACCATCGGTTTTTGGATGTGGCGCCGAAACGGTATGTGCATATCAGCATTGACAGGAAGCATGATCTCTATATGCAGAAATATTTTCCTGAAAAACTGAGGATTCCTTTTCTGCCACTGGCGGGGACGGAGTATCGCCCAAAGGGGTATCTGCCGATAAGGGAGCGGAAGACGGATATTGTATTTACCGGAAATTATTCGCCGCTCTGCAGATTTGACAAGTATATCAACAGGCTGGGGGAGGAATATGAGGTCTTCTACAGGGGGATTCTGCAGGAACTTCTGGCACATCCGGAGCGTACTCTGGAAGATGTGGCGGAGGAACATATCCGCAGGGAAATTCCTGAGGTAACGAAAGAGGAACTGAAGGAGACGATGGGAAACCTGATCTTTCTGGATCTGTATGCTCGTTCCTATATCCGCGGGAAGGCGGTGCAGGTACTGGTGGACGCGGGACTGAAGGTGGAGGTTTACGGAGGAGGCTGGGACGAACTGCCCTGTAAACATCCGGAAAATATCATTGACGGGCAGGGGGTAAATTCGGAAGTATGCCTGCAGAAAATATCCGGGGCGAAGATATCCCTGAATGTGATGCCCTGGTTTAAGGATGGCGCCCATGATCGGGTATTTAATACGCTGCTGAACGGGGCGGTGCTTTTAAGCGATGACAGTATCTATCTGCGGGAGATTTTGAGGGACGGAGAAAACTGTATTTTATATAGCCTGGAAGATATAGAACAGATGCCGGAGCGGGTAAAGGAGCTCCTTTCGGATGAAGAGAGGATGCAGCGGATGGCGGATATAGGGTATGAGATGGCGAAAAAGGCTCATACCTGGGCGCATCGGGCGGATTTTCTCTCTGATCTGATCGAGGATGGCGTGATGGATGGCATGTGGCAGAAGAAGGTAACGGGTTGAGCTCTCTTTTGCCGAGAATACAATAAGTATTGCGAATTAACATAAAATGTTGTAAAGTTTGAAGAGTAGTAATACAATATCATAAGATGCCGGCAAATGCCGGTGAAGAAAGGTGATGGAAATGAGCGAAGGATTTTTATTGTTGGCAGGCGGGCTGCTGGTTGTGATCATTGCGGTTGTGATTTCCGTGGTTGCTTCCGTGACAGGGACAGTGGCGGCAGTTGTGGACGATGAGGAAGATTAAATGATAACGATCAGTCTTTGCATGATCGTAAAGGATGAAGAGCGGATTTTAAAGAGATGTCTCGATTCGGCCGCGGATCTGGTGGATGAGATTATCATAGTAGATACCGGTTCCACGGACCGAACAAAGGAGATTGCCGCAGACTATACGAAAAATGTATATGATTTTGTTTGGACGGGGGACTTTTCGGCTGCCCGTAATTTTGCGTTCTCAAAATGTACAAAGGAGTACATTTACGCGGCGGATGCGGATGAGGTGATAGACGCCGAGAACAGGCAGCGTTTTTTGGATCTGAAACAGACGCTCCTGCCGGAGATAGAGATCGTGCAGATGAAGTACGGCAATCAGCTTCGGTTTTCCACGATCTATAATTTTGACGAGGAGTATCGCCCGAAACTTTACAGACGGCTGCGGGAGTTTGTCTGGGAATATCCGATTCATGAGGCCGTCCGGCTTGAGCCGATAGTTTATGACAGCGATATCGTAATTACGCATCTGCCGGAAGCGCTGCACACGGGAAGGGATATTGCCGCTTTTGAGAAGATGGTGAAAACCGGGGCGTATCTGGACAAAAAGCTTTGCGGACTGTATGCCAGAGAACTCTTTATTTCCGGCTCCGGGGAGGAAGTCAGAAGGGCGCGGGATTATTTTAAGACGGTTATCGAGGAAGAGGGGCGCACGCCCGGGGAACAGATGGAGGCTTTTTGTGTGGTAGTGCGTGCCTGCAGGCTTTCCGGGGATGTGGCGGAGTTTTATAAGTACGCCATGCGGGCGGCTGCTTCCGATGAGGAGATCCCGGCGGAGATATGCTATGAACTGGGCTGTTTTTACAGAGAGCAGGGAGATCTGCCCGAGGCGGCGATGTGGTTTTACAATGCGCTGTATGAGACGGAGAGCGTTTTAGACAAAAAATGCGGCGGAGAGCTGGCGGAGGAAGGGCTGAAGGCCTGCCGGCGCACGGCTTCATTTTAGGTACGGGAACAGGAGAAATCAGATGAGCTGGGAAGACGGTGTTAGAAAAGTGGTGCCCTATGTGCCGGGGGAGCAGCCGAAGCGGGCGGGGATTATTAAACTGAATACGAATGAGAATCCGTATCCCCCCGCGCCGGGCGTAAAGAAGGCGCTGGAAGGACTGTGTTATGAACGGATGCGGCTTTATCCTGATCCGGAATCGGGAGAGCTGGTGGAGGCGCTGGCGGCGTACTATGGCCTGTCGGAAAAGCAGGTTTTTGTGGGCGTGGGTTCGGATGATGTGCTGGCGCTGGCGTTCCTTACTTTTTTCAATAAGGAAAAACCGATTCTGTTTCCGGATATCACGTATTCTTTTTATGATGTGTGGGCGGATCTGTTTCGGATTCCTTTTCAGCGGATTCCGTTGGATGAGACTTTTCGGATTCTGCCGGAGGATTATATCGGCAGGGAATGCGGCGGAATTGTGATAGCCAATCCCAATGCGCCCACAGGCGTTGCGCTGCCTCTTTCGGAGGTGGAGAAGATTATCTCGGCAAACAGAGACGTGGTTGTTATTGTGGATGAGGCATATGTGGATTTCGGTGCGGAGAGTGCGCTGCCGCTGCTTGAGCGGTATGAGAACCTGCTGGTGGTGCAGACTTTTTCCAAGTCAAGGGCAATGGCGGGGATGCGGATCGGCTTTGCGTTTGGGAATGAAAAGCTGATCGGATATCTGCTGGATGGCAGGTTTTCCTTTAACTCCTATCCGATGAACCGTCCTGCCCTTGCGGCGGGTGCTGCGGCGGTGAGGGATGACGCATATTTCAGGGAGATTTGTGATAAGATCATAAGGACAAGGGAACGGGTAAAACAGGAACTGGGCAGGCTTGGTTTTACTTTTGCGGACAGCAGGACTAATTTTGTTTTTGCAGCCCATGAAAAGATGCCTGCAAAGGAGATTTTTGAGGCGTTGAAGGAGAAGGGCGTATATGTCCGTTATTTTGCAAAGCCCAGAATCGAAAACTATCTGCGGATTACGATCGGGACGGATGAGGAGATGGATCAGATGCTTTTTGTGTTGCGGGAGTATCTGGAGAAGAGTATATATTAATACAAAAAATAAAAGAAGTGTGAAAGGATAAAGTTATATGTTTAAAAAGTATGCGTGGGTATTTGTGATTTCTATGGTTCCTCTGATTGAATTGAGAGGAGCGATTCCGGTATCTCAGGGGCTTGGGCTGCCGATTCTGTCATCCTATATTGTGGCGGTAATCGGAAATATGGTGCCGGTGCCGTTTATTTACCTGTTTGCCAGAAAGGTGCTGGAGTGGGGAGCTGATAAACCCATTATCGGCAGATTTTTCAGCTGGTGTCTGGAAAAGGGAGAAAAGGGTGGAAGGAAACTGCAGGAAAAAGCGGGAAAAGGGCTGTTTATTGCACTGCTTTTGTTTGTGGGGATTCCTCTGCCGGGAACCGGTGCATGGACGGGAACACTGGCGGCAAGTATTCTGGATATGGACTTTAAGTCAAGCGTGACGGCGGTAATGCTGGGCGTGCTGCTTGCCGGTATCATTATGGGTGTGGCAAGTATGGGCGTATTTGGCGCGCTGGGGGCGATGTTTTCGTGACAAAGGAGTAGATGAGTAGTGAGTGACAGCTATACCGGTTTTGCCGAAGTGTACGATGAATTGATGGACGATGTGCCCTATGAAGAGTGGGCGCGGTTTCTGATATCCGTACTGCGGGAATATGGCGTGGGAGACAGAACCATAAGCGGAGGCGGGGAGTGTGCACAGCAGGCCGCGGCGAAGGACATGGAAGCGAAGCAGCGGGCAGAAAATCTTGCGGCAGAGAGAAATACCGTATTGGATCTGGGCTGTGGTACGGGGACTTTGACGGAACTGATATACCGTGCCGGCTTTGATATGATCGGCGTGGACAATTCTGAGGAGATGCTGGAGATTGCACTGCGGAAGCGGGAGAGGAGCGGCAGTGATATCCTGTATTTATTGCAGGATATGCGGGAACTTGAACTGTATGGCACGGTGGGCGCGGTCTGCAGCATCTGTGACAGCCTGAACTATATTCTGGAAGAGAAGGATATGGTGAAGGTCTTTTCTCTGGTAAATAATTATCTTTATCCGGGTGGTATTTTCCTGTTTGATTTTAATACGGTATATAAATATGAGCAGGTCATCGGGGATGCGACGATCGCGGAAAACAGGGAGGACTGCAGTTTTATCTGGGAAAACTATTATGATGAGGAAAGCCGGATCAATGAGTATGATCTGACAGTTTTTGTGAGAGAGCCGGAGGGAGAGCGTTTTCGCAGATTTGCGGAGACGCATTATCAGCGGGGATATACACTGGAGCAGATGAAGGAATTTCTGGAGGAAGCGGGGCTTTTGTTTGTGAGGGCGCTTGATGCGGACACCCGGGAGGAAGTCAGAGAGGAAAGCGAGAGGGTGTATGTGATTGCAAGAGAGTGCGGAAAGGTGTAGAAATTATGAAAGCGGCAAAATTATTCCGGGCAGTGTTGACAGTGGTTTGTATGTTAGCGATAGCCGGATGCGGGGTGAATCCGATGCTTTCGATCTATGACGATGATGTGAAGATAGCGAGCGCTTCCAACACATACAGCATCATGAATTGTGAGCAGGTACAGTCCGATCTGCACTGTACGGCGAGCGTCGGGAAAATGGAGGGAATGGATACCATATGGGTGTTTGACGCGGAGGAGGATACGGCGGTTGATATTACTTACCGGATAAATGTTTCTTCCGGCAAGATGAAGCTTGTGTGGATCGATCCGGAGAAGGAGGTTTCGGTTATCGTGGAATGCGATTCTGAGATGGATGACTCGGTTCAGGAAACGCTGCATGTCAAAAAAGGGAATAACAGAATCAAGATCGTTGCGGGTGAGAATACCCAGTTTGATATTGATTTTACGATTTCGCATGGCGGGCTCAAAGAGTTAGGGTAGTAAAGGTGGTGCTGATTGTTATGAGAGATTACATGGTGAGAGGAACGGCGGCGAATACACAGCTTCGGGTATTTGCGGCGACGACGAGAGAGACGGTGGAGATGGCGCGCAGCGCCCACAATACGAGCCCGGTCATGACGGCGGCACTCGGGCGGCTTCTGACGGCGGGGTCTATGATGGGGAGCATGATGAAGGGGGAGGAGGATATCCTGACACTGCAGATACGCGGCGAAGGTCCGGGGAAGGGGCTGACCGTGACGGCGGATTCTAAAGGAAATGTCAAGGGATATGCGCTGGTGCCTCAGGTTATCCTGCCGGCGAATGAGAGAGGGAAGCTGGATGTTGGCGGCGCGCTGATGGGTGATGCCGGCGGTGTGCTCAGTGTGATCAAAGATCTCGGTATGAAAGAGCCCTATGCAGGGCAGACTGCATTACAGACGGGGGAGATCGCGGAGGATCTGACTTATTATTTTGCGGTTTCGGAGCAGACGCCGTCCTCCGTGGGGCTTGGCGTATTGATGGAGAAAAACAATACCGTAAAGCAGGCCGGTGGTTTTATCATTCAGTTGATGCCCTTTGCCGAGGATGCGGTTATTGAGAAGCTGGAGCAGAACCTGCAGCACATTAAATCAGTCACGACAATGCTGGAAGAAGGGCTGACGCCGGAGGGAATTCTGGAGAGTGTGCTGGAAGGCATGGATATCGAATGGACCGATACGATGCCGGTGCGGTTTTATTGTAACTGCGGCAGGGAGCGGGTGGAGAGTGCCCTTGTCAGCATCGGGAAGAAAGAATTGACAGATATGATTGCAGAGGGAAAGCCTATTGAAGTGAAGTGCCATTTCTGCAACCGGGCGTATGAGTTTGAGGTTGCGGATCTGGAGAACCTGTTGGAGAGGGCGAAGTAAATACGCGGGAGAGTTTAAGAATATGCGGCACGGTTTTATTAAGGCGGCGGCGATGACGCCGAAGATCAGGGTGGCAGATCCGGTATATAATGCGGAGAGGATCTGCGAAAAATTGAAGGAGGCATATGAGCGGAAGGCGAAGATCATTGTGTTTCCGGAACTCTGTATTACGGGTTATACCTGTCAGGATCTGTTTTGGCAGGATGTTTTGCTGAAAGAAGCGCTGACGGCGCTGCGGAAGATTGCGGCGTTTACGAAAGGGCAGGATGCGCTTGTCTTTGTGGGGCTGCCCGTTGAGCGGCATCAGAAGCTGTATAATGCGGCGGCGGCAATCCGGGACGGAAAAGTTCTGGGGATGGTTCCGAAGACGTGCATTCCGAATTACGGGGAGTTTTATGAGGCGAGGCATTTTACGCCGGGCAATGAGGAAGTCGTGGATTTTGTGCTGGATGGGGAAAAGATTCCGTTTGGGACAAGGCTTTTGTTTGCCTGTGAGGAAAAGCCGGAGCTTTTGGTGGGGTGTGAGATCTGCGAGGATATGTGGGCGGCGGTGACGCCGGGAACCTCCCATGCGCTTGCGGGGGCGACGATACTTGTGAATCTGTCCGCCTCCAACGAGACCGTGGCAAAGGATGAGTATCGGAAGATGCTGATAAAATCAGGCAGCGCGAGGCTGATATGCGGCTACGTGTACGCCAGTGCGGGGGAGGGGGAGTCTACCCAGGATCTTGTGTTTTCCGGGCACAATATGATCGCGGAAAACGGCAGTATTTTAGCCGAGGCGGAGCGTTTTGCCGGGGAAGATATTTATGGAGAGGTGGACGTTGAGAGGCTGACCGCGGAGAGGCGGCGGATCAATACGTTCAGGACAACGGATGGCGGAGGGTATACGATCGTTCCCTTTTCCCTGAAACAGGAGGAGACGAGGCTGACCAGAAAATTTGCGGCGGCGCCTTTTGTGCCTGCGGAGGATGAGGCGAGAAGGAAACGGTGTGATGATATTTTAAAGATTCAGTGTTACGGCCTGAAAAAACGGTACGAGCATACCGGATTGAAAACGGCGGTGATCGGCGTATCCGGCGGTCTGGATTCCACATTGGCGCTGTTGGTAACAGCCAGGTGCTTTGATCTTCTTGAGCGGGAGAGAAGCGGTATTATCGCTGTGACAATGCCCTGTTTCGGCACCACGGACAGGACGTATCAAAATGCCTGTAAGCTGGCGCAGACGCTGGGGGCGGTGCTGAAAGAGGTGGATATCAGGGCGGCGGTGACGCAGCATTTTCGGGATATCGGGCAGGATATGGAGAAGCATGATGTGACCTATGAGAATGCCCAGGCGAGGGAGAGGACACAGGTGCTGATGGATATCGCAAACAGGGAAGGCGCTCTTGTGATCGGCACCGGGGACATGTCGGAGCTGGCGCTGGGATGGGCGACCTACAACGGCGATCATATGTCGATGTACGGTGTCAATGCCGGTGTGCCCAAGACGCTGGTGCGGCATCTTGTGCGGTATTTTGCGGATACCTGTGATGAGCAGGCTCTGAGGGAGGTGCTGCTGGATGTGCTGGATACGCCGGTGTCACCGGAACTTCTGCCGCCGGTTAACGGGGTGATCGCTCAGAGGACCGAGGATCTGGTGGGGCCTTATGAGCTGCATGATTTCTTTTTGTACTATATACTGCGCCTTGGTTTTTCTCCGTCAAAGATCTACAGGCTGGCGCGGGAGACGTTCGGCGGTATGTATGCCTACGAAGAGATACTGAAATGGTTAAAAACTTTTTACCGCAGGTTCTTTTCCCAGCAGTTCAAGCGTTCCTGCCTGCCGGATGGTCCGAAGGTGGGCAGTGTTGCCGTTTCCCCAAGGGGTGATCTGCGGATGCCGTCGGATGCCGGTGCGGCGGCCTGGATGAAGGAAGTGGAGCGGCTGTAAATGATATTGTTTCAATATTGACGATGCCCGGTGCCGGAGAACAGGATATATTGCTGTTCTCCGGCATGCCGCGGCTTTGGTATTATGGCATCCGGATTTTCGGCAAAACCGGATGCCCTTTTTTATTCAGTTGTTTTTTGCTCCGGCGGTGTTTTCACTTTGGCAAGGGTGTCTCCGATGACTTCCAGTATAAGTTCGGAGGTGTAGGCTGCCTCGTCTGCGTAAGTGATGTCTTCCAGAGACTGGTTTTCGCAGATCTGCTCGGAGATCGAACGGAAGGAAGGCTCCAGCAGAGGATACAGGGTGGAAATTTTATCGCTGGGAGGCACCATCGTCAGGGAGACGATTCTTGTCTCATCCACAGTGAGGTTGATCTCCACGGTCTCATTTTCCAGATAGAGCGCGCTTCGGTATGCGCCGGGCTGATAGATGGGCGTCTGTCCGCTGTCCGGCGGTTCGGTCCCTGTTTCCGTATCAGGCGTTGTCTGTTGTTCGGCCGGGGCAGCATCCTTATCGGAGCGGAACATGATAAAAAGCAGTATGATAAAGAGGATACCCAGAACGACGAAGATTCCCGTATAGATTAATT
The DNA here is from genome assembly GCA_022799355.1 of Lachnospiraceae bacterium. Taxonomy (GTDB): domain Bacteria; phylum Bacillota; class Clostridia; order Lachnospirales; family Lachnospiraceae; genus 1XD8-76. Next base: position 13,266 of record JAAWOG010000063.1, read on the forward strand.
CTTTCAGGTGTAGTACGACAATTTTTGTTTTGGAACTCATAGGCTCTCCCAGGGCTAAAACCGTTACTTTGTATAATCATATTAGGGATGGGGCGGATTTATGACAAGAAGGCTCCGCAATTCCGGGATTGACAAATGATCACAGGTCAGGTATTATTTTGAAAAGACAAAGGCGTTCTTATACTGAGGGGTAAGAGCGCCCTTTTTAGATAGAAAGAGGCGGAAGGGGAGGGTTGAATCATATGACAAGACAGGATATCATGAATCTTGTGGCAGAGGAGGATGTGGAATTTATCAGGCTGCAGTTTACGGATATTTTCGGCAATCTGAAAAATGTGGCGGTGACGTCGAGCCAGCTTGAGAGGGTTTTGAATAACGAGTGTATGTTTGACGGTTCTTCCATTGAGGGGTTTACCGGCAGGGTGGAGTCGGATATGTATCTGTATCCGGATCTGAGTACGATGACGATCTTTCCCTGGCGCCCTCAGCAGGGCAGAGTGGCAAGGATGATCTGTGATATTTATCGTCCAAACGGAACGCCTTTCGAGGGAGATCCCCGGTATATTCTGAAAAAAGCGATCAGGGAAGCTTCGGATATGGGTTACGGTTTTGATGTGGGGCCTGAGTGTGAGTTTTTCCTGTTTGATATGGATGAGAACGGCGCGCCCACGACAAGGACAAGGGAGCAGGCAGGCTATTTTGACATGGGAACCGTGGACTTTGGCGAAAACGCAAGGCGGGATATGATCCTCACACTGGAAGAGATGGGGTTTACCGTGGAATCCTCCCATCACAGCAAGGCGCCGGCGCAGCACGAGATTGATTTTCAGTATGGGGAGGCGCTCAGCACGGCTGACAATATTATGACATTCAAGCTGACGGTCAAGACGATTGCCAAGCGGCACGGCCTGCACGCCACGTTTATGCCGAAACCGAAGTTCGGCGTGCCGGGCTCGGGCATGCATATCAACATGTCGCTGAACCGGGAGGGAGAGAATATTTTCGGGGATGCGGCGGATAAGAACGGGCTGAGCAGGGAGGCGTACTATTTTATCGGCGGTATCATAAAGCATGTAAAGGGAATGACAGCCATCACAAATCCTCTTGTCAATTCCTATAAGCGGCTTGTGCCGGGATATGACGCACCGGTGCATATCGCCTGGAGCATGGGAAACAGAAGCCCGCTGATCCGTGTGCCCGCCACCGGCAGCAGACACGCGCGGATCGAACTGCGCAATCCGGACACCTGCGCCAATCCATATCTGGCGCTTGCGGTGTGCCTGCGTGCAGGGCTGGACGGCATCAAAAATCAGATTATGCCGCCGGAGAGCGTGGATAAGAATATTCAGGAGATGACAAGGGAGGATGTCAGGCGGGAGGGGATCGAATCGATTCCCGCGACGCTCTTAGATGCGCTGGGTGAACTGGAAAAGGATGCGCTTGTGACGGAGACGCTGGGAGAGCATGTGACGCGCAATTATATCAGGGCGAAAAGACAGGAGTGGCAGGAGTATATATCAAGTGTTTCGGAGTGGGAGATCGGACGGTATCTGCTGAACTGCTGACGGAGTTCGGATTTATATGTCCGGCGCGGCGCATGGGGAACCAAAACGACATTTTTGCGGCGGAAGGAGCGGCTTTGGGCAACGGCCTTCGGAGGGTTCGGAAAGGGGGTGGCGCATGACCGGAATTATAGTAGTTTTTCCCCGATTGGAAGATGCCAGAGGGATCAGGAACCTGCTTGTCAGAAGCGGCTTTTCGGTACATGCCGTCTGCACCACCGGAGCACAGGCCATCAGCAGTCTGGAGGATTTAAATGACGGGATTGTCATAAGTGGTTATAAGCTGACGGATATGATGTATCCGGAGCTGAAAGAGTGTCTGCCGGAAGGCTTTACGCTGCTTCTTCTTGCCACAAGGCAGCACTTGTCGGAATATTACGGCATGGGGGATAACATCGCCTGTCTGGCTATGCCGCTTAAGGCGCATGAGCTGGTGGAAACGGTACATAGGCTGATTCGGCAGTGCGGGAGAAACCGTAAAAAGCGGAGGGAGAACCCGCGGGTAAAAAGTCCCGAGGAGATGGAACTGATCGCCCGGGCGAAGGAGGCTTTAATGGCGAAAAAGTCCATGACGGAGATGCAGGCGCATAAATATCTTCAGAAGTGCAGCATGGACAGCGGCAGGAGTATCGCAGAATCGGCACGGATGGTGCTGATGCTTTAATTAGTGTGAAATAAAAAATTTCACGATCCTGATTTGAGTGCCCGCCGAAGCGGGCGAATGGGAGTTAGCGCGAGAAGAACTTCTAACGCTCACAGCAAGGGCTGTTTCGCGAAGAAGTTCTAAGTCTCACACAGGAGAATGCCTGAAATGCGGCATTCTCCGCAAGAATTTGAGTGCCCGCCGGGGCGGGCGAATGGGAGTTTCGTGAGAAGATAAGGAGTAGAAGAGATATGAAATTTACAAAAATGCATGGCTGTGGGAATGATTATGTTTACGTAAACGGGATGGCGGAAAAGATAGGGGCGGAAAAGAAGCCGGATCTTGTAAGGCGGATGAGCGAGAGACATTTCGGAGTCGGATCGGACGGCGTGATCTTTATCAATGCTTCGGATCAGGCGGATTTTGAGATGGAGATGTGGAACGCCGACGGTACAAGAGGGGAAATGTGCGGCAACGGTATCCGCTGTGTGGCGAAATATGTATATGATAAAGGGCTGACGGATAAAACGAAACTGAGCATTATCAGCGGCGGGCAGGTTAAGTATCTGGAACTGGAAGTGCGGGATAAAAAGATGATGACTGCAAAAGTCAATATGGGACAACCCGCTTTTGCGCCGGCGGAAATTCCGGTAGTTATGCCGGAGGGGGCGGAGAAGGCGATAAATACGCCGATTGTGGTTGGTGGAGAGACCTATCATATGACATGTGTGTCAATGGGAAATCCACATGCTGTCATATTTCTGGATGATGTGTCAGGTTTGGAGATTGAAAAGCTGGGACCTTTGTTTGAGCATCATGAGCGGTTTCCCAGGAGGATCAATACGGAGTTTGTGAAGGTAATTGACAGAACTCATGTGGAGATGCGCGTCTGGGAGCGGGGCAGCGGTGAAACCCTTGCCTGCGGGACCGGGAGCTGTGCGGCAGCCGTTGCCTGTATGTTAAACGGTTTGACGGACAGTGCCGTAACTGTTAAACTGTTAGGAGGCGAGCTTTTCATAGAATGGGATCAGGAGGCGGATGTGATCTATATGACCGGTCCTGCGTCCATGGTCTATGAGGGTGAGTACGTTATTTAAACTGGCGGCAGACGATGCCGGAAGAGAGTCTGCAAAACTGTAAGACGGCAGAGGAACGTACGGCGCATATTTCGGGTGGTTTGTACCGAAAAAAGTCTGCGAAACTAAAATCAGGAGGTTACTTTATGTATAAAATCAATGACGATTATCTGAAACTGCCGGGGAGTTATCTGTTTTCCACCATCGGGAAAAAGACAAATGCCTATAAGGAGAAGCATCCGGAGAAGGACCTTGTGAGAATGGGAATCGGGGATGTAACCCAGCCCCTTGCGCCGGCGATCATTGAGGCGCTGCACAAAGCGGTGGATGAGATGGCAGATCCGGAGACATTCCACGGCTATGCGCCGGATTTGGGGTATGAATTTTTAAGAAAAGCGATCATGGAGAACGATTATCAGGCGAGAGGCTGTGATATTGCGGCGGATGAGATTTTTATTTCCGACGGTGCAAAGTGTGACTGCGGAAATATTCAGGAGATATTCAGCAAAGACAATAAGATCGCGGTCTGCGATCCGGTATATCCCGTCTATGTGGATACGAACGTGATGGCGGGCAGGACCGGTACTTATGATGCGGAGAAAGAGACCTGGAGCGACGTGATCTATATGCCCTGCACGGCAGAGAACGGGTTTTCGCCGGAACTGCCGGAGAAAACGCCGGATCTGATTTATCTGTGTTTCCCCAACAACCCGACGGGCAGCGCCATCACAAAGGATCAGCTGCAGGTATGGGTGGATTATGCGGGAAAAGTGGGTGCCGTTATCATTTATGATGCGGCTTATGAAGCATATATTTCCGAGGAAAATGTACCTCACAGCATCTATGAGTGCGAGGGGGCGAGAGGCTGTGCCATTGAGATCAGATCTTTCTCGAAAAATGCCGGCTTTACCGGCGTAAGGCTTGGCTTTACGGTGATCCCGAAGGACCTGGAGGCGGGCGGAACAAAGCTTCATGCGCTCTGGGCAAGAAGGCACGGGACGAAGTACAACGGAGCTCCCTATATTATCCAGAAGGCGGGAGAGGCAGTTTATTCTGCGGAAGGAAAAGCTCAGCTTGCAAAACAGGTATCTTACTATATGAACAACGCGGCTTATATCAGGGACGGCTTAAAAGAGGCGGGCTATACGGTATACGGAGGGGTGAATGCGCCTTATATCTGGTTAAAGACACCGAATCGGATGACGAGTTGGGAATTTTTTGATTATCTGCTGGAAAATGCGAACGTGATCGGCACGCCGGGCTCCGGGTTTGGCCCCAGCGGGGAAGGGTATTTCAGGCTGACCGCATTTGGCAGTTACGAGAATGCGGTGGAAGCGCTGCGGAGGATTAAAGCACTGTAATAGTTATTGTAAAGATGTCTGCGGAACCGGGATAAACATATTTCAGAAGTTATCGGAGGAATAGATATGTGGATGATTGGGGGGCGATTGCAGCCGCGGCTACATTGTGCAATGTAATTTGGATGGTGAGGGGCAAAGACACAAAATGGTTCAGGTTTATCAGTTTATCTTTTACGGCGTTGGCGCTGTGCGCATGTTACGGCGTCAATGCAAAATGGGTGAGTGATGGGGACTGGAGTGCGCTGCTTGATGTGACGCCGACGGTGGCTAATTGCCTGTGGGTATGTACGGTTATTTCCATTGCAATCAATGGTGTGTCTTTGCTGAAAAAGTCTTAATCGGAAAGGAAAGAGCGGAACATGTCATATGTGATAGATGATGCAATGATCGAACATGTGAGTATTCTGGCGAAACTGGAACTTACTGAGAAGGAGCGGGAAGCGGCGAAGAAGGATATGGAGCGGATGCTGGATTATATTGATCGGTTGAACGGATTGGATACTTCGGGCGTGGAGCCGATGTCTCATGTGCTGCCTGTGCGGCATGTATTTCGTGAGGATGTGGTGACAAATGGAGATGGCAGAGAAGATACGCTGCTGAACGCGCCGGACCGGAAAGAGGATATGTTCGTGGTACCGAAGACTATTTGAGTGATATAACGGCAAACGGAAAGGGGGATCACATGGGACAAATTGAAATACGGGAGATGATGCCGGAGGATGCGGAAGCGCTGATCGCCTGTTTAAAAAGGACAGGAGGAGAGACGGATAATCTGACCTTTGGCGCTGAAGGGCTTCCGGTTACGATAGAGCAGGAGAGGGAGCATCTGAAGCGGATGTATGCTGCAAAAAAGGATGTCCACTATGGTGTCTGGAAGGATGGAGAACTGATAGCTAACGGCAGTTTGAACGGGCTGCCGCGCAGGATGAGCCACGTTGCCAATATGGCTTTGGCAGTGGTAAAGGCGGAATGGAATAAAGGAATTGGCGGTATGCTTCTTGAGAAGCTGATCGGGTTTGCGCGTCAGGCAGGCATTGAGCTGATCAAGCTCGAGGTGAGGAGTGATAATGCGGGAGCGATCCATCTGTATGAGAAATATGGGTTTCAGCATGTGGGCAGGCTGCCGGCGTATTTTAAGATCGGAAATGAGTATGTTGATTTTGAGGTGATGTATCTTGACTTGAGATAGGCTCAACCATTTGTTGCAGGCGGTGTGAGATTGGAAGCGGCAGATAATATAATAAACTGAACCGGGACGGACGGGGAGTATGATAAATTGAGCATTCTGGATTACACGGCGGTGGAGCTGGCCGTAAAAATTAGGAGCGGGGAATGTACCGCCGTGGAGGCAATGGAGGCGGTATTTGAGCGCATCGGGGAAAAAGAAGAAGAATACCACTGCTATATTACGGCGGATAAGAGCGCGGCTTTGAAAAGAGCGGGCGAGGTGCAGAAAAGGATAGAGGCAGGGGAGCTGACAGGACCGCTTTCGGGGGTGCCGGTGGCAGTCAAGGACAATATCTGTACCAGGGGCGTGCTGACAAGCTGCGGATCAAGGATGCTGGAAAATTTTGTACCGCCCTATTCCGCCACGGCGGTGGAAAATCTGGAAAAAGCCGGGGCGGTCCTGATTGGGAAAACCAATATGGATGAGTTTGCCATGGGATCTACCACGGAGACATCTTACTATGGGATAACAAGAAATCCTGTTGATCCGGAGCGTGTGCCGGGGGGCTCTTCCGGCGGTTCGGCAGCGGCGGTGGCGCTCTCGGAGTGCTTTATGGCGCTTGGCTCCGATACGGGCGGTTCCGTCAGACAGCCTGCGTCCTACTGCGGTGTGGTGGGATTAAAGCCTACTTATGGTACGATATCACGGTACGGGCTTATCGCTTATGCCTCTTCCCTGGACCAGATCGGCACGCTCACAAAGAATGTGGAGGATGCGGCATATTTGCTGGAGGCTGTCGCTTCTTATGATGAAAAAGACGCGACATCCATGCCGGAGGCTGAGCGGCGCCTCACGGGCGCTCTGAGGGAAGATGTGAAGGGTATGCGGATTGGTATCCCAAAAGATTACTTTGGAGAAGGGGCGGATGCCGATGTGAAGGCGGCTGTGCTGGCGGCGGCGGGAAAGCTGAAAGAGGCGGGCGCAGCGGTGGAGGAATTTGATCTGGGGATGGCAGAGTATGCCGTTCCCGCGTACTATACGATCGCGACGGCGGAGGCAAGTTCTAACTTGGATCGGTTTGACGGTATCAAATACGGATATCGGGCAAAGGATTTTACAGGACTTCATAATATGTATCAAAAAACCCGTTCGGAGGGATTCGGCGCGGAGGTAAAGCGGAGGATCATGTTGGGAAGCTTTGTGCTCAGTTCCGGTTATTATGACGCCTGTTATTTAAAGGCGCTGCGGGCAAAGGCGCTGATCAAACGGGCGTTTGATCAGGCTTTTGAAGCCTATGACCTGATCCTTGGACCGGTTGCGCCGACCACGGCGCCGGGGCTCGGGGAGAGCCTTGCCGATCCGTTGAAAATGTATCTCGGAGATGTCTATACGATCGCGGTGAATCTGGCTGGGCTGCCGGGGATCTCCGTGCCCTGCGGGAGGGATAAGAAGGGGCTGCCCATCGGGCTGCAGCTGATCGGGGACTGTTTTGCGGAGAAAAAGCTGATCCGGGCGGCGTATACCTGGGAGAGGCTTGCAGCCGCGGAACTGGGAATGTGCGGAGCAGGAAAACCAGCATATATCCCGAAGCGCACAGCTTCAATTACGGATGCAGGACCTGCAGCCGTAAATGTAAGCTGTTAAAAGTGCGGTGAGGGAGATATG
>JAAWOG010000064.1 GCA_022799355.1 Lachnospiraceae bacterium
ACCTTGTTCTTATACCAGCATTGGCATAGGTATTTTTCTTACGCAGAAATTTTGCCATTTTGCGACAAAAATCATTGATAAGTGGCCTAAGGGAGTGACGCAAGACCGCTGTGGTTTCTCGGTAAAAGCCTTATTTCAATCCACACTCCCCTAAGGGAGTGACAAAAAGTGGGGGGCAAACATCGTCGAATTGTGGGAATTTCAATCCACACTCCCCTAAGGGAGTGACAAGTTCTGATAATCCGAATTGTTCCTTTGCAGAGATTTCAATCCACACTCCCCTAAGGGAGTGACAGGACGGTTTTAATGACGGAAACAGACGCGGATATATTTCAATCCACACTCCCCTAAGGGAGTGACGTTCGGGATTATTTTAAGTTACAACGTCATTATCGATTTCAATCCACACTCCCCTAAGGGAGTGACAGTTGTCCGTATCTGTACTTGACCGCCCTCAATATATTTCAATCCACACTCCCCTAAGGGAGTGACCATCAGCGCAAAAAGAGATTGCTCGTTGTCCTCTTATTTCAATCCACACTCCCCTAAGGGAGTGACGAATATGCCGGGAGCAAGGGGAGAGCCGGACAAGAAATTTCAATCCACACTCCCCTAAGGGAGTGACCGCAAAAACAGAAAATAAATCCCATTATAGCAAACAAATATTTCGCATAATGCACAAAACAATTAAATAATCTACATCTAGCTCTCTAAAATGGAACCTATAATCAATAAAAATAATTATCAAAGTATGCGCGAGTCTCCCATAAAAAATATGTTCACTTATATTTCGCGCAACACACTAAACCAATAATACATCTGACATATCAATTGTCTTTTTTGCGCCAACATGTTCCACGCGTCTGTTATAATTATCGCCCAATACATAATATCGAACACTGTCGGCATCTTCATCGATAATATCAGATATCTGCTTTTTTAACATAGCAAACTGTGTTCTGTCAACCAGGCATTCAAAAACAGAATTTTGCACTCTCTGTCCATAATTTATACATACTTTTGCAACTTTTGAAAGACGCTTTACACCTGCCGCTGTCTTTGTACTCACATCATACGTAATCAACACTAACAAGTTCTCACCTCTTAAAATATGGTGGATATGCATCCATATCTCCACGTAAAAATCGCGCTAATAGCATAGCCTGCACATAAGGCAAAAGTCCTATTTGAATCTTTTCCTTCAAAAATGGATGCATCATTAATTCCTTTCGGTTTTCCTGCCATTTCCGAATGATTCTTTTTCTTGCCTCATCCTCAATATAGACCGCACCATCTTCCATTTTATGAAACTCTTTTTTGCCCACTTCCCTCTTATTAATGAGAGTTAAAACAAACCTGTCCGCTATGGGCGCCCTGAATTCCTCCAATAAATCTAACGCCAATGACAGCCTTCCAGGCCTGTCCCTGTGCAAAAAACCAACATATGGATCCAGTCCTATGGAATACAACGCTCCGGCACACTCAGTTGTTAACAATGAATACGAAAATGACAACAATGCATTCACATTATCTAACGGCGGTCTTTTATTTCTGCCATTAAAGACAAAACTTTCTTTTTGTTGAATAATCAATTCATCAAAAACGGAAAAATACAGGGATGCTGCTTCTCCTTCATATCCCCTGAGCTGCTCTAAATTCTCACACTTTTTCACACATTGCATAGATTGTTTTAAAAACCTGGACACTGAATTTAATTTATCGCAATCGATACTCAATGCGTGATCTCTGATCGCTCTTTGCAGCACATACCTCTGATTATATATCTTTCCCAATATCATACTTTTTGCAATCGGAAGACTGTCTGATTCACTATCCGATCTTCGGTATTGCACTTTCCGGAGAAGTACGTTTCCGTTTTCCTGCCCCACAAAACGTCCACAAAATCTGTCCCCCTGAAAAAAACTTATGTTTATTCCATTTTCCCCGCATTTACGGATCAACGCCGGACTCGCCCCAGAATAATTAAACGCTACGATTGCCTCCAGATTGTGAAGCGGTACCCGCAAGGCAATTTCTTCATCCTTTTTGACTACGACGTTTTCTCCTATCAGTGCCAGGTATGTATCAGGAGACGTTATATAAAGCGTATTCAATAACTTCTTCAATGCACATCCTCCTTCAACACATTATCAATATACCGGGCGGCGGATCTGTTTTCGCAGAGCACCGGCATACATATTTCCCGCAGGGAACACTGCGCACAAAACTTTCCGGTTTTCACCTTGGGCGTGTGCCCTCTCTCATAGTACATATGCATTTCAGAAAGCATATTCCGCACGTTTTTCCGAATCTCCTCATCCACCAATACCTCCACTCTGCGGCGTGTTTCTCCGTAGTAAAGATATCCCTGTCTTATATCCGCAAAAAGCATCTCTTCCAGGCACATTGCCTGTGCTGCCAGCTGCAGCCTGTCTGCATCATGTTGTTTTGGCGCTCCCCTTTTGTACTCGATAGGTATAACCTGAAACAGTCCCTCTCTTCCATGTATGGGAATTCCCTCCATGGATTTATGGAATTCTACCACATCGCATTCTCCGCTGATCCCCAGCATCCGGGAAGCCACCTTCATTCCGCGTACCGTCAGTACACCGCCTCTTTTTTCGCTGAATTCAACATCATGAGCCTTCTCATGCATGACCTTCCCTTCAAATGTACGCACATTCTCCATCCATTGCTGCTCAATATGGATCAGTGCCCACTGCCGGCGGCAAAAAGCAAAATGCTGAATACCAGACAGCAAAAGATACTTATCCTCCGTATATTCCATCACTCCCCCTATTCCATGCAAATACAGCTCACTCCCTGGGGCAGCTCTGCCTGTACGACCACCTCATAATCCGCATATGCCCTGGGAATCTCAACACCTTCCTTCCTCTCAATTTTCACCGCATCAAACAGTTTATACGCAGGCGCGCACCCGAGCTCATTCTCATGTTTAAAAACGATCAGTTTTCTGACAGCCATTTTCCCTCTTGCAGCCGCATGGTCATTTTCAAACATATTCAGGATTGCCTGCCACAGCAATTCCAGATCTTCCTCTGAAAATCCTGTAACCTTTCTTGCCAGATTTGCCGACACATACCCTTCCAGGCGATACAGTGCATAAGGGATAATATATTTTCTTCCCATCTCCGTCCCCTTTTTCTCCGCATCACTTTCCGTTGTAATCGCTACCCTTGTAATCGTAACCTCCTGAGGAAGAATCGGATCAACCGACCTGGCAAATCCCAGCTGCACCGGTCCCCTCACCTGTCCACAATTCAGATTCGCTTTCACAAAAGTTGTCATAACCGCACCGAAAGTCCTGATATCATAAAAATTCTCACACATATAATCCCTGATTTTTCTATCCAGTTCAGGATCTTCCTTTTTCAATTTTTTAACTTGATCGGCATTAGTATTTAAATGTTCATATGCTTCATTATCACTGCGGTTTAATGGAACATTATCCTTAATATAGATCCGGTAGCCCTGTCCATCCTCTTTTAATGTCTCTACATAATTTCTGATCTTGCGCTTGATACAGACATCCGTAACCAGCCCAAAACCACTTTCCGGATCAATCCTTGGCATATTGCCGGCATCCGGATCTCCATTGGGGTTACCATTTTCCACATCAAATAAGACTACAAATTCATACCTGTTTTTAATCGCTTCACTCACTTACTTTTCCTCCTTTTTCTGATAACGTTTTTGTGTCTGACAATAATATCCCAGTTGAAAGGCTCCCTGCTCGGGCAGATTCATACGCACCGGATATCTCTCACCGATGATAACCGCCAACTCACCGATCTGTTTATCAAAATATATTTTCTGCCCCTCATTTAATTTCCGCAGATGTTTTTGAGCCAGATTAATAAGCACAGGAAAAATATGGGAAGGCGTAGATGCCGCCGCATTAAAATATTTATCCTTTATCGTTGCATTGATCCCTCGATTAGCTTCCTGCTGAATATGTTCCAGCACGGCAAACATTCTTCCCAATGTGTACGGAACATCCGTACAATTCTCATTCAATTCCATTTCCAATACCCCCTTTTCTTTGGAACAATCCTTATTCTTATTTTTCAGATAATACGCTTTTATAATTGCGGCACGTCCGTAAGTCACTTCCTTCTCCGCACGAATCCGCAGCATTGTATTGTTTAACAGCGATGCCGGATATTCTCTTCCTGTTAAAACAGCCTGCAGCATATCTGCTGCCATCTGAGGAGATGGTGATTTATCCTTTGTATTTTTGTTGACAGTCTCCGAGAGTAACCTCCATATCGGAAGATTCTCAAATATTTCATTATGAGGCCGCACAATCTTCAATCTATCGTAATGCGCTGCAATATTTTTCAGCATATTTCCAAAAGAATCCATATAAAAAAATCTTACAGCCAGCCTTGCCGCATTAGGTGCCAGTCCCAATACATAAAAATGCCTGTCCACCTGTAATATCTGTTCATCTATCCAAATCTTCTCACCTTTTGACAGCTTACTGAAAATTGCACTCAGATCCTGATCCGTAATCCCCTCATCCTCTGTCCCGAACAATGCCGCACAGGTAATATCCTGATATATCTTTTCTCCCCCTTCCACCCAGTATACCACTGTCGCATCGCCAATCTGCCTCCGATGCTCCCTGTCTTCCAACAGTTCATTTAATGCCGTTCCGTAAGCAAACGCGGCATATTCGCCAATCGACGCATTCGCCCCCTGCTCCTTCCCATAGGAACAAAAGGCCGGCGCATTAAAAGATACCAGAGATGTTCCCATCGCCTGCGCACCCACCACCCCCTTGATCGTCGGATGCAGATTCACCAGTGCCGTCTCCTTTCCCGTCACCGAGCAAATTCCTACGGAGCCGTTTTCAGAGTGATCGTAATATTTCTGCCACGCCTGCCTGATACCGTCATCTTCTAAAACAGACTTTCCGTTAACATAAAACAGAATATTACCCCCGGACATAAGTTCTTCTTTATGATCCGCCAAAAAAGAGTATTCCTCCAAATTCTTCCGATTCCACAGTTCAAAATAACGCAATACTGCCCTGGATGCGGGTGTCTGAACCGAGCCTAAAATCCTGTGATGCAGATTTTTGCATTCCTCAAAACATTGAAGGCTCCTCTCCGGTTTTCCTTTTTCATCAACCCCCATAAGATAGGTCGAATTATCACACAAAAAATTGGCCTTAATCCCAGATGCCCGTTTTACCGGTTGAGGCACCTCTAACAGGCGCGCTGCATCCACTGTTTTATTTCCTGCATTCCGCGAGACCTTTAATGGCAACAATCCCATCACTTTTCCGTCATTACTCAGATTCAGCCCAAAGGATATCTTCGCTTTCCCCCAGCCGGGCTTTGCTGTTTTCCCCGTTTTCAGTAAATCCTCATAATATGTAACCAACGCCTGTAAAATCATCTCAATACCTCACAATCTCCGACATGCACTATCCCGTTTTCCAGTTTTGCATGAAAAAACATGGGCGTTATGTCTTTCGGATCACTGTAATCCATATCCCACAACATATATCCGAGGTCTCTCGTTTCTTCTATAGTAGGAATTATACCGCCCCTCCATTCCCTGAACCCCGCTGCGAATTCCCGGCATCCAAGATATGGTTGATGAAAGCACTGTCCTTTCTTCAGACGCCTTTTTATGATATCCTGAAACTTACCCGCATTATCACTTTCATTGGCTTTTTCAGTAAGTTCAAAATGCGCCTCTATCACATAATGAACATTTTGCAAAACCAATGAGGAACGCTGCTGGATATCATCGGAAGTATTGATAAACAGTTCGCTTCTCCCTCCTGTCATCGCGCCCTTTACACTGCTTGCAAGAATCTTTGATTTTACCTCGTTTCTTTTTATATTGGTCATGCGGATCGGGGAAAGCACATATATATTGTCAATCCGATATCTCATGCCGGGATGCCAGTAGACTGCTTCTAACAATCCCCGCGCAGCGGAAGGCGTTATCACATCGTAGCTGATCCTCTCCACCTTCATCTCAGGCCGGGAAAAGCACGCAAAATCCCCCCATACCTCCACTTTTACCGCCATAAAATCACCTCCTCTCTTTAACTGTTTCATTAGTTGATTTGTTAATATTATATTGTTTCTCTCATCTTATGTCAATATAAACTTGCAAAAAATATTTTTATCGCATACACTAATTATGTCATCAAATGATGCGGGTTGAAATATTAGATGATTGGTGTCTATTGCAAAGGCGGCAAATGCCGCCTTTCACCATCTAAAGACAAATCAAACAAAAAGGCCATCCCCCGTCTCAATATCCACCCTTAGCCCAATATCCTTTTTATACTGTGTCAAATCCCGCAGTACATAGACCTGATCCCACAGGCATTCCACACATCCACTCTCCTGCAGGGCGCGCAAATGATTCGGATATATATTTACGCCGTACTGTCCCAGTTTCCTGAACGTATTTCTGTCAAATTCACCATTTGTAAGCTGATCCACCAGTACTTTACCCTCTCCTCGAGGAATATAGACGGGCACTGTTTCATTTTCAATCAGCTTAAACCGCTCCGCAACACTTCTGAACGGCAGAATACCCCCATTCACCCCCTTTGCAAAGGCCGCCATAATCCCTTTCACATCCAGATTTTCCTGTCCCAGCAGCTCCCTGTAAAAAAGAAAATAACCGGAAATCGCCTCTAAATCCCCCAAATCTTCAAACTGCCCCTGCATCCACTGAAACGCCGCAATATTCTGCGAAAGAAATTTGGAATTACTGCCCTCCAGCCGAAATACCGAAACAACACTCTCCTCTGCGGAACGCTTCCCTTCCCTGTTGCACCGCCCGGCAGCCTGGATCACCGAATCCAGCCCCGCCTCCTGCCGATAAACTCTCGGAAAATCGATGTCCACACCTGCCTCGATCAAAGATGTCGCTATCACTCTGCACGGCAATCCCTCTTTTAATCTTTGCTTTATTTCTGCAATCTTTTCTTTGCGCGCCGCAGGGTATATCAAGGTTGTCAGACAGTATGTTCCCTCCTCTTCCAGGCATTCATATATCTCCTGCGCTGCCTTCCTCTGGTTTACAATACACAGCACCTGCCCGGCAGCCAGCAATTGCCCGCACAGCATATCCATGTTCAAAATGCCTGCATGCACGATCCTTGTTCGTCTGAACCATTTATATGTCTCCTCCACACCATCGCATATTTCACGCAGCTCCATCTTATCCGGATATCTCTGAAACATCCCGCCCAGCGCCGGCTGTGTCGCGGTACATAGCACAACCGTAGATCCATAATGTGCCACAAGCTCCGATATTGCCGCCACACAGGGCTCCAAATAGGGTGCGGGAAGCGTCTGGGCTTCATCAAATATAATAATGCTGTTGGCAATATTGTGTAATTTCCGGCATTCAGAACTCTTTGAAGCAAAAAGCGACTCAAAAAACCGGACGGCGGTAGTGACAATCACCGACTTGTCCCAGTTCTCCGTTGCCAGCGCTTTCTGATAATTTCTTTCTGACTCTCCCTCTTTTACCTCGTACGATATACCGCTGTGATGCTCCAGTACATTCTCTTCTCCCAAAATATTTCCAAATACCATGGCGGTCTGATCTATGATAGAAGTATATGGGATCACATATATGATCCGCTTCATGTCGTATTTTTGCATCTGTTTCAGTGCAAATCCCAGGGAAGCCGTCGTTTTCCCTCCTCCTGTCGGCACCGTCAGCGAATAAAGTCCTCTGCCGAACTGCTCCCCCTTCTTCATGCAGTCCAGCAGAATCTCCGTTCTTTTCCGGCAGATCTGTTTTTGCCGCTCATGATCAAAATCATTTCTGTCGATCCACCCGGAAATATGCTTTTCAAAACGTTTCAGCAGTTCTTCACCGGAAGAATCGTTTCCTCTGTCGATAGTACCTGAAGACATAAACCCTTCGGTGTCAAGATAGTCCGCGTCAACCAGACAGGAATAAATCATCCTGGTAAAAAAAGCCATTGTAAAAGCAGGATTGATACCCGTCTTCAGAAACCCGGGCATTTCGGCCTTTTTAACAACAATTTCCTTTTCCCAGTCATCATAGGGCGGTATCTCCTTTTTCAGCCTGCCCAAAAAGGTCCCGTCCTCCGCTTCCGAAACCTTTTTATTTCCTCCGTCTATCAGCCCCGAATGATGTCCCGCAACAGCCATCGCCAGAAAAACGTACTCCCGGGACATATGACATAACTCTTTCGCGCCTGCCGTAGAATGATCCACTTTTTTCTCATGCTCAGGATCATTTATTCTCCTCTGAAAAGCCTCGGAATATTTACCAATATCATGCATAAGGCCGCAAAGATATCCCGCTTCACCGTATCCGAACTCTTCCGCAAATTGTTCCGCCTTTTCTGCCGTTCCAAGCAAATGTTCTTTTATAGACTGCTTTTTCCCAAAATCATTTATATGTGCTATCTTCATATTCACCACCATATTTACCAAAGTGTTTTCATTCCATGGAAAATTTCTCTTGCATTCTCATAAACAGGGATTATCAACCGAAACGGTATCATGTGTTCCATCAGATATTTTCCAGACTTGTGAGTATTATTGTAACAAGTCCATACATGTTGTGTCAACAAAAAACAAAAATGCATATTATTAACAGAGAATTACCTCTCCGTCTACAACGTAGTCTGTAAACTGCTTTGGAAACAAATTTTCATATCAGCCCCATACAAAAACCTACGGCGGCATACCTCTACATCAGGTATGCCGCCGCGGATTCCTCCCTGGCTTTCACCGTTTAATCATTTCCATTTTTTATTATACGCGGTTCACCGATCACTCCGCCCCGATCAGCTCTTTCGCCATCGCGAACATCTCCTCACCGGAGAGTGTCGTGTCATGCCCCAGCAGATCATAGTATACGCCGTCTTTCTCCCATAACACATGAGTCATCTGAGCGTATTCTACCTCATCCGAGCCTATCGATATCTCATAGTCATCGCGCGCCAGATTTGCCTCATCTTCTTCGGTCATTTCATACCCTTCCGGCACAAGCTTATAGGTATATACGTCATACCTCAGTGCAATGTCGCCGCATTGATCCGTCATATCCGGCTCTTTTTCCTGTTCTCCCTTCTCGGGCCTCATGTCTATATACAGACTGATATCCTTTACGCCGTCCCGCTCATAATCAACGGCCAGTTCAGGAAACGTATAAACCGTCTCTTTGTTCTCATCCACAGCCCGTGTATCTCCCACCAGCATACCCGCAAAGCCGTAGCCATTACTGAAATCTTCCGGCACATCCACGGAAAATCCCAGTTCTTCTTCCGCTTTGTCCAGTTCCTCATAAGAATACTCCTTTGCGTAACCGGAAATATATCCCGTGGTCTTTCCCGCAAAAACACCGCCGGAGATAAACAGGCATGCCGCCGCCACTCCGATCACAAGCTTCTTCGTGTTACAATGTTTCCTATTCTGCTCTGATTGTTTTTTCATGGAAACCTCCTGTTCTCCGGACAGAGGGATCGATATAATCTTCCCCTGTCCGCAAATCTCACTGTCAATTTTCTGTTTCAACGTTTCGGAAGCCGAAATGCCGCCCGCGTGCATTTCCAACGCCATTTTTATCTTGTCGTCAATTTTTTTATTTCTGCTCTTCATGGACTCCTCTTTTCCGCACCTGATTGATCATGCATTCTTCCGCTTTATCGTGTACACACAGGTTTTATGATACCTATACACACTCCATCCAAAAGCCCTCCCGGCTTTCCAGTTCCCCTTTCAGAAACTTTCTCGCCGTGTGCAGCCTTGACTTCACAGTCCCCTCCCGGCAGCCGAGCGTCCTCGCAATCTCGCTCACGGAAAGTTCGTTGTAGTAATAGAGCACCACCACCGTTCGCTGTTTCACCGGCAGAGCCTCCACCGCCCGGAAGATCATCCCGGCTTCTTCCTGTTTTATCAACTGTCCCAGAGGAGAGAGAACCGCCTGGCCTTCCGAAAGAGACTCTATTTCCTCATCCGGAACTTCCCTGCTTCTCTTTTTGCCTATCCGGTACGCTGTCCTCACAAGAATCTGCATCATCCACGGTTTAAATCCGGCGTCATGTTTCAGCTCGGAGATGTGAAGATAGACTTTGACAAAAGTTTCCTGCGCCGCATCCTCACTGTCCGGTTTATTGCCTGTGATCAGATAAGCCGTACGGATCACCAGATTCTTATATTTTTCATACAACAGGTCGAAGGCTTCACGACTCCCTTTTTTTAACTGCTGTACCAGAATTTCATCTTCCACTGTTTCTTACTCCTCATTTTTTGGTGCACCTGTTATTAAGAGCCGCAAAGCCTTCGCTTGGTTCATTTATTTTATTTTTTTATTTAATATGCCACGGCATCATAATCCCCATCCGCCCCGCCTCTCACCGTCAGAAACAATCTGTGGGGCAGACAGCAGATACTCTCCCCCTCGGAAGCGATCCTCCGCATCCCCTCACAGATCTTATCCGGACAGTCCGCCTCTTTTACATATGCACTGCCCGACTCTATGACAACGGTATTGCTTCCATAGGAAGAGGTGACTGTCATTTCCATATCCTCCTCTAACGAAAACGTTCCGTAAATTTCACCGTCTATTGTGATTTCCAGCAAACCGCCTTCCGCCTTATTTCTGCCGCCGATCCAAAGAAATCCCGAAAAAATAACGGCAGCCGCCAGTACGACGGCTGCAAAAATCATATCCTTTTTATAAGATAAAGTCACAATGTTCCTCTTTTCTTCCTACATCAGATTTGCCGTCCGCAGCACCTGATCCTCTATCCGGCTCTCCACCTGCGCCGCGTAAGGCTCCAAATAGGAATCCTCTCCTTCCGCCACTCCCTGGCGCCTGAGTTCCGCCGCTACCAAAGAGGCAATCTCCTCAATCAACACCACTTTTTCATCTGCGATATTTAACGCAAAGCGGTACTGCTCCGGCTTTTTTGTATCCCAACGATCCTGCTGGCAGGGCAAAACCGACAGTTTTTCAAGCTTCCCCGCAACCTCGGAGAGCACCGGAAGTTCCTTCATCCTTCTCTGCATCCATTTAAAATAGGGCATATATTGTCCCGCCAGCAAAAAACAGCAGGAACCCGTATACTGAACAAATTCCGCGAGAGCCATCTGCGCCGCCACATGCTCGCCTCTCATCATACAGCGGGCATACTGATATTGTCCCATCTGCGCCATCTTCCTGAGTCTTGCCGCCAGCTTTTTCCTGCGCACATCCTCCGGGAAACCGGACAGATAGACTTCCCTCTGTGCCGTAAATCCACCGCCGCAGTCCTCGAATACTTCCCCGTTCGTCACCGTGGCAAGCCTTGTCTCCTGCAAAGATATCCAGTCATACATAGCCTCCGGCGGCGTTTTTCGCCCGAGCAGCATAAAATAGAAATCTGTTGTCCTACAGACACCGCAGCGTTTCGCCCCCGCCGGCGTCACGATGGTCTCCACAGCTTCCGACCGTGCAGTGCTCTGTTTTCTGCCCGTATCGATTTTCGCGGAACTGTTCGATGCCTCAAAAGCACTCTGCTCTTTTTCCGTATCGCTGTCCAAAAACGTATCCGATGAGTTATCGGCACTCTGCTCTCTGTCCACACTGCCGCTCAAACTGCAATCGCTCCAGCGTTTCGGAAGTTTCCGGTAAGCAGCCTGAAGCGCCTCTCCGTATTTTTCATACGCCTCGTCATCCAGCCAGATAAAAAACCGCGGGAAATAGTCATGGTCCATGGAGATCATATCATCATAGCCAAAACACTCCGAACCTTCTCCCACAAGCCCCGCCGCATAATGTCCCCTCAGTTCCGGGAACTGTGCCAGCATCGGTTTGCCGTACCGCTCATAGTATTCCCGGCATCTCGCCATGCCTTTTTTCTCTGCGCCTGCCGCTATCTCCATTTCTCCTGCATTTTCGGCGTTCTCTCCGCCGCTCTGCTCCATGCCTTCCGTTTTTGGGGCGCCAGCTTCCTCCCTGCTCCCCGCCGCCGAAGCAGTATTTATCTTATCTGTCGTATGAGATTCCCTGTTGTTCTCACTCTCTAACCGTTTCCTGACTTCTCCCGCCCTGGCCAGCCATTCTTTCTCCTCATCCTCTTTGCCTGCTTCCCTACATACCTTCGCCAGATTTTCACAGACAACCGCATAGGCAAGGTTAAAACCATAATGTTTTTTGATCTCAGCCAGCGTCTTTTCATACCAGAGAGCCGCCTGTTCATAATCCTTTTCATGATAGTATATTTCGCCCAGGGCGGAAAGCGCCGCACTATAATGGGACGCCGGCGTATCCAGCGCCTCAAACATACCGATTGCCTGCATCACGCACTTTTTTCCGCTTTCATGATCCCCCGTCTTTAAATACAGAAGCCCCAGATTGGTAAAATTCGTAGCCGCCTCCATCTGTCTGTCGGGATAGTTCCGCAGAATGCCCAGCGCCTTCATCAGCAGCGTAAGCGCCTCCTCATTTTTGCCCATTTTCTCCATCAGGCTGCTCATATTATTGTAGAGCCCCGCGAACAGATAATCCTCCGGACTCACCAGCAGATGATAAATCTGCTCCGCCCGCCGGTAAAACTGCAGCGCCATCTCGAAGTTTTCATCAAAACTGTAAGCTGTCGCGGTGTTGAGCAGCACCGTAGCAAATTCCGCGCTCTGATCCATCTGCAGCTCTTCCATCAACAGCAGCATATCCTCGGAGATCTGATAAGCTTTCCGAAACTGAGAAATAGAACGGTAGTACCCTATCATCTCATTTCCCACCGACAGATACAGCCCGTAATCGTCCCTCTCCTTTGCCTCTTCCAGCACGGAAAGCATAAAAGGCTCCACCTTCTCATATTCCTGCGCCGCAAAAAGCTCATCCAGTTTCCGTATAAATTCATTTGTTGTCATATGGTTTCTCCGATTTTCCGTTTCTTACCCAAAAGCAGTTCCACAGAGTTTTCGATCCGCAAAGACTTCTGCCGCACTGCCGCACTCTCTCCTGCATTTTAGTCTTCTGCTTCATCGTCTTTCTGCAGCGGTCTGTAGTAACACCTTCCTACCTCCCGCACTTCCGCTTCTACCCCGTTTACATAAACCGTCAGATAAGTCTTTGCAGACATGGCAGACATTTTCTTTCCCCAGAGCTTATAGGTGACGCCGTTCATATCGCTTCCCTTCACATATACATTCACCGTAAGGTTCTTTCCTTCCACAACAGTTTCCAATATCACCGGATGGAGATAATCATTGCGGAATTGCAGATCCTTGCTGCCGGAAGAGATCGCCGCATCCGTCCCCAGTGGCAGATAGGAAACCGGCGAACTGTGCGGGTACCGCATTGTCACGGTAATTCCCGCGTTCATCAGCGCATTGTAAGCCGTGGAGGACACCTGGCAGATGCCGCCGCCGATACCGTTTACAAGTTTTCCGCCGGAATACACGCCTGCGGATTTATAGCCGTTGGCGGAAGTCCTCGGCAGAAAGATCGCATCCAGGGAAGCGGTAGCGCCGCTTGCCAGTATATATCCGTTCATATTGCCCGCCGCCACACGGATGTTATTGATCCGCGCCGCGCTGCTTCCCCGGAAAGATGTCGTGCAGGTTCCCGCCAGTATATAATCCGCCGCATTTGCCTCGGCTTCCGCATCCGCATAGGTGATGATCTTACAGGTATTGTCGTTCAGCTCCACGTCGATGCTCTCAATCGGCCCGTCCAGAAGCCTCGACTGCACCACATTCAGATACCACAGATCAAACCCATCCACAAACTGGTAGCAGTACCCTTCCGGCACCGCCGTATTGACAAAGTCCGGAGAACGAAGCTCCGCATCAATCTGCTCCAAAAATTCATCCGCCCACTCGATCCCCACAAAACAGCAGGAATTAACCCCTGTATCCGGATCCGTATAAAGCCGCATCTGCTGCCCCATCAGTTCCGAAAAAGGTTTCGTCCATACTTTGCTGCCGCAGGTGATCGTCAGATTCATCTGTGCCCATACGGGATTAAAAAAAGCCGCATCCGACAATGTTGTCACACCGACTTCCACCGGCGCCGCCGAAACCTCCATCTTCGCCATAACCGGCACCGATACCAAAAGGATCACACTGAGTAATACCGCCATCCATCTTTTCATCATATTTCCCACACCTCACATTTTTTGCTGTTTTCACTATAGAACACTTTCCGAAAATATGCAATACCGCATCCGCGGCTGTTTTTCGACGAAATAATCGAGTACTTGCACGCCGGGCACCCGTCAGCCTCTGTCGGCATATCTCCTTTGGGTTCCATATACATATAAAAAAACCGCCCGATCCCGAAAGGATATTGACATATCCTCTGCAAGATCGCTGCGGTTTCTTCGTTCTTTATCAATCAGGATCAGTTGTTGATCAGCTTATCCTCACCATTCCAGCTATACAGCTTTCTGATCTCCTCGCCAACGATCTCAGCCGGATGCTCTGATGCCAGTTTTCTCATCGCACGGAAATGTGCCTGGCCGCCTGCCGCGGACATATCCAGTAAGAACTCTTTCGCAAAGCTGCCGTCCTGAATGTCTTTCAGGATCTTCTTCATGGTCGCCTTTGTCTCATCTGTGATAATCTTCGGTCCTGTGATGTAATCGCCGTATTCCGCCGTGTTGGAGATGGAATATCTCATACCTGCAAAACCGGACTGATAGATCAGATCCACGATCAGCTTCATCTCATGGATACATTCAAAATATGCGTTCCTCTCATCATACCCTGCTTCCACCAGTGTCTCAAAACCTGCCTGCATCAGCGCGCACACACCGCCGCAGAGCACTGCCTGCTCGCCGAAGAGATCCGTTTCCGTCTCTGTCCTGAAAGTGGTCTCCAAAACGCCGGCTCTTGCGCCGCCGATTGCCAGCGCATAGGCAAGTGCCATATCCTGTGCCTTGCCTGTCGCGTCCTGATGGACAGCCACCAGACAGGGAACTCCCTTGCCTGCCTGATATTCACTTCTCACGGTATGTCCCGGTCCCTTCGGCGCAACCATGGTCACATCCACGTTTGCGGGGGGAACAATCTGTCCGAAATGAATATTGAAGCCATGGGCGAACATCAGCATATTTCCCTCTTCCAGGTTCGGTTCGATGTCCTTCTTGTACATGGAAGCCTGCAGTTCATCGTTGATCAGGATCATAATGATATCTGCCTTCTTTGCAGCTTCTGCCGCCGTATATACTTCAAAGCCCTGTGCTTCTGCTTTTGCCCAGGATCTGGAGCCTTCATACAGACCGATAATGACGTGGCATCCGGACTCCTTTGCGTTCAATGCGTGTGCATGTCCCTGGCTGCCGTAGCCGATCACTGCGATTGTCTTGCCTTCCAACAGGGAAAGGTTACAATCTTCCTGGTAAAAAATCTTTGCCATTTTCTCTTCCTCCATTTTTATTCTGGTTTGTTTTCTCTATAACTGAAAGGATTTCCCTTAGAGTTCCATGTTTTGTATCCGAATATCTCAGCAGTTTCCCGCACCTGCAAATATCCGTCCTGCCTTCAGGGCTGCCGCAGACATATTCCCCCGCCGCATACGCTCCTTTACAGATACGTAACATCCTCAATGCCTCTGCCGAGCCCTGCGATGCCGGTTCTTGCAAGTTCCAAAATCTCATAGCCGCTTAGCAGGTCCATAAACGCCGCTATCTTATCCTGATTGCCGGTCAGTTCTATGATAAGGCTTTCCTTCGCCACATCGATGATCTTCGCCCTGAAAATATCCGCCACGGCGATCACGCCCTGCCTTTCCTGATCTCCGGCTTTCACCTTGATCAGCGCAAGCTCCCTGTAAACGCTCTTCTCCGGCTTCAGTTCCTTGATATCCCGCACGTCCACCAGCTTTGCCACCTGTTTCTCGATCTGGTCAAGTATCTCATCATCTCCGCTGGTCACGATTGTGATCCTCGTAAAACGCGGATCTGCGGTTACCCCTGCCGTAATGCTCTCTATATTATAACCGCGTCTGGAAAACAATCCGGATATCCGGCTCAGCACACCGGACGTATTATCTACCAGAAGCTGGAGTACTTTTTTCTGCATCAATTTATCCATACCCATTCCCTTTCTGCTCTCTTTTTTCCACTAACTCCCATTCACCCGCTTCAGCGGGCACAGGGATCAGGATCACGCTTTCATTTTTCCGCACATAATTATACAATATATGCAAAAAAATTTCAAGAATCCTAAATGGAATAAACTGTCAATAGGTAACAGTTCAGCCTTGCACTATTCCGCGAGTAAAATCGCTCTGTATGCGATTTTGCGAGTTGTGCAAGCGCCAAAATGCGACTTTGGAGCATTTTGTGTGCATCAGACGTGACAGTAAAGCCGAAGGCTGAACTGTTACGTCAATAGCTGCCTGGAACATGACGGCAAAACCCGCTCACCCGTCCGCTTCCATGCACTTTTGCAGTGCCAGCGTTCCGGTCCGCGCCATCTCCACAATGCTCACCGAAGCCATCATGCTGATAAACAGTTTCACCTTCTCCGGATCATCACAGATCTGGATCATCATCGTATTTTTCGACATATCGATGATATTCGCCTTCATCACATCACAGGTTTCCAGAATCTCCCGCCTGTTGCCCTTGTTGTATTTTATCTTGATCAGCATCAGCTCCCTGCTGATACTCTGGCTTTCGGAAAAGGTCTTTACTTTGATGACATCAAGCTTTTTATTAAGCTGTTTCTCGATCTGTTCGATGGTCCTCTCATCCCCGGAACTCACGATCGTCATCACGGACGTATCCGGCGAATCCGTCTCGCCCACCGCCAGCGAATCAATATTAAAACATCTTCTGGAAAACAGCCCCGCCACTTTACAGAGCACCCCCGATCTGTTCTCCACCAAAACGGAATATATTCTCTTCATACGCCCTCCTCAGCTCACCAGATCCATCGGATCTATCAAACACTCCATCAGCACGCTCTCATCTTCCGCAAGGAACGCATCCAGCGCTTCGTCCGCTTTTTCCATATTTTCCAGACGGATAAACTTCATATCATACGCGGATACCAGCTTTTCCAGATCCGGGCTTCCCGACAGATCCACTACCGAATAGTGGTCCTGATAATTGTAATGCTGAAATTCTCTCACCATACCAAGATAATTGTTTTTCAGCACAATAATCTTCACCGGAATGTTGTGCTGCCGCATTGTGGCAAGTTCCATCATGGACATCTGGAAGGAACCGTCTCCGCAGACCGCTATCACCTGTTTTTCAGGGCAGGCAAGCTTTGCACCCATTGCCGCCGGAATGGAGTAACCCATGGTTCCCATGCCGCCGGAAGTCATAAAGCGTCCTTCTCTGACAATATGATAAGCACAGGACCAGATCTGGTTCTGTCCCACATCCGCCACATAGACGCCGTCCTTCTGCATCTTCAGCGACAGTTTCCTGATAAATTCCGCCGGATCGACATATGCCGGATTCGGATTTCTCTTTCTGAAAATATTCTTTTTATAATCGTTCAACGTACCGATCCACTCTTCATGATCCTCACAGGTAATCTCCTGCTCCATGAAATCCTGGAAGATGCACTTTGCGTCTCCCACAATAGGGATTGTCGGCAGCGCATTTTTCCCGATTTCCGCCGAATCCACATCGATATGTACGAGCACCTTGTTCGTCGTAATAATATCCGGCTGGTTTACTGCCCGGTCCGCCACTCTTGCCCCGATCATAATCAGAAGGTCCGATTCGTTCATGGCGCGGTTTGCGCAGAGTTTCCCGTTATTTCCCACCATACCGAAGTACATCGGATGCTCCGTCGGCATTGCACCGATCCCCATCATCGTGGAGACGACCGGAACGCGGTATTTTTCCGCAAACCGCCGCAACTCTTCTCCCGCATCGGAGAGCAGCACCCCGCCCCCCGCACAGATCAGAGGCTTCTTTGCCTTCTCTAACTCCTTCGCCACTTTCTTGATCTGAACGATATGCCCTTTTACCGTGGGCTTATAGGTCCGCATAAAAACATCTTCCGGATAGGCAAAATTCTTCATCTTCGCATTCTGGATATCGATGGGCACATCGATCAGCACGGGCCCCTTCCTGCCGGTAGTGGCAATGTGGAACGCCTCCTTAAAGATCCTTGGAATATCCTCGACATTTTTTACCAGATAGCTGTATTTGACAAATGATTCCACCGCTCCCGTGATATCCGCTTCCTGGAATACATCGCTTCCGAGCAGTTCCGAATTTACCTGTCCGGTAATGCAGATCAACGGTATGCTGTCGGCAAACGCCGTCGCAATGCCTGTGATCACATTCGTAGCGCCCGGGCCGGAAGTCACCGCACAGACTCCGACTTTCCCCGAAACCCTTGAGAGCCCGCTTGCGGCATGCGCCGCATTCTGTTCGGTCCGAATCAGGATCGTCCGGATATCGCTCTGTAAAATACTATTATAAAAAGGACAAATTGCAACGCCCGGATACCCAAAGACGTTTTTTACGCCCTCCGCTTCCAGACATTTTACCATTGCATCTGCACCAATCATGGAATTCCTCCTTATTTCCGTTCTTTTTCTATTAAAAACCATACCATGTTTTCTGACCGTCTCCTGTTTTTTGCTTCCTTATATATATCTGCCGCCTCAGGAAACCTTATAACTTTGAACATAATATCATTTTTTTTTGAGAAATACAAGTTAAGAACTGAATTATTATGCAGCAAATCAAGTCTTTTCCGGAAACATCTGCCAAAAAATCAAGAAAAATCTGAAGTAACATACAAGTTCACTTGATAAATCACTTCAAATGTGTTACATTCATATTGTTAAACTATTACAAAATTATTACAAACGAGAAAATGAATGCAAAAGGGGGCGCTATTTTGAAAAAACAGGCTTTATCACTCATCTTCTCTGTTTCGCTGACTGCTTTTTTAATAACAGGCTGCGGTGACAGCAGTGCAACAGATGAACTAAGTGCTTATCAGGCAAGCATGAGCACTTTCTGTGATAATATTTCCTATATAAATGACCAGATCAATGCTTTAGACGGAACCGGGGAATCCGATGTAGAAACTTTACTGCAAAATTTAGATACACTGGAGGAACAATTTTCTCAGATGGCGGAATTGACCGTCCCTGATCAATTTGCCACGATAGATAACCTTGCGGACGAAGCCAGCGAAAATATGTCCATGGCGGTCTCCTACTATCATGAGGCTTACGATTCCGGGGAATTCAATCCAAATTATGCGGATGCCGCTTATGAATACTATACGAGAGCGAACACCCGTCTCGGTTATATCCTCCAGATCCTTCATGGGGAAGAGATCATTGATGATAATGTAACATACATCACGGAAGATAACGAATCCGACACACAAAATGAAAAATAATTTAGTTTTGTTCCATAAAGTCGATCATGTAAACTCTATTGTATTGGGCAAAATAAAAGACTGCGGTATGATCGACCGCAGTTTTTTCATTCAGACATATTTATTCCGCAAATCCTTTCAAAGCACTGATAACCATTTAAATTAGTCTATTTTGTCAAAATATCCATCATAAGGACTATCCTTAAAAGTTCTCCATTTTATTCGTTGATAGTATAATTTATGCATGAAGAAAGAGAAGATATCAAATCCCAAATTTGTACAGGAAAGAATTACAGAGTTAAGGCTTGCCAGAGATATTTCCGAATATAAATTGAGCAAGGAGCTCGGATACAGTAAAGGTTATATCCAGTCCATCAGTTCCGGCAAGACATTACCATCCGTAGCGGCTCTCTATGAAATCTGTGACTATTTCGAAATTACACCAAGAGAATTTTTTGATGACGAATCTCTTCCGGATTCCAAACTGATACACAATTTAATGACGGAAATTCGGCGTCTCTCTACCGATGACCAGTATTATTTGTACCATTATTTACTGGCAAGAAAGAATAAGAAATCCAACCCTCCAAAACACTGATTACTTTCCGGCTTTTGTACTCTCTCCATCTTTTCTCCCGATATGGCCGGATACTCATCTTTTCCATAGAAAAAAGGATGAACATCGTCATCCTTTTTTCACTTGCCTGTCAACACTTGATAGCAGCTTTTCCAAGCCGTTTGGGTGCTACGCGGGTGTTATCAACTCGATTTATCTGCGATTCACCGGAACTATCTTCGTTCTATGACTTGAATCCTCCTGACAAATATGGTATATTTTAAGCATAAAAGGAGTAAC
>JAAWOG010000065.1 GCA_022799355.1 Lachnospiraceae bacterium
AGGGAAGTGTCAAACACATTTACTTTGTAGCGGAAACAAAAGGCTCTATGCGTTCCATGCAATTGCGGTTGATTGAGCAATCCAAAATTCACTGCGCAATAGAACACTTTAAAGCCATTTCCGGCGATGGAGTAGTTTACGATGTGGTGGATAGCTACAGAACACTGTTGGAAAAGGTTATGCGGTGACAGTTCATGACGCATTGGTGCCTTTTGCAGAATATATGGCGGCTGGCAAAGTTTGGACTAATCTCAATGTTAGACTACTACAAAACGAAGAGTGTTGCTTGTTAAGTTGATTGAACCGTCGTGTACCGAACGGTACGCATGGTGGTGTGAGAGGGAGGTAGGCGAAATAATCGCCTACCTCCTACTCGATTATTGAGTTTTATATCTATCTATACTATAATATATCCATGTACGAAGTGATCGATATTATTTGAGTACAATAGTGACAGAAAAGAACACTCTTGGAAAAGGGCGGTACGTCGGGTTTTTCAGGGATAAAAACGTTCAAAAGGGGATAATAATAGCATGTTTGAGAAATATAGTCCGGTGACGGGCCGCAAAGAGATACCAAATGCAAAACAGGACAGGAAATAATTTTGAAAGGAAATTTATCCGTTGCTTTGTGAAATGAAGCAAAATGGTTTTTATATAGGTTCAGAACTGGAGAATGCTGTAATGAAGCAGGCGGGTGAAAAGTGAGTTTTGATAAAGAGAAGGCAGACGGGTAAAATGCAGGCGGCTCTGTAAAGCCGAACATAAAAAGCAGGTACGGAAGAGAGGAATATTATGGAAAAAACTGGAAAATTGAAGCAAAACTTTTACAGCCTAATCTTAACGGCTCTGGTCGGATTTATCTATTTTTATATCAACCTGCCGGCGATCAACATCCATTCGGATGACTTTTACGGTTTTATTATGCTGCTCTGCCTAATCTACACGGGCTGTATGATCTTTCTGGGCGGGGCGAAAACCCGTTCGGTGAAGGAATTTATCACGTTCAGTTGGAAGCAGGTGAAGCTGCCGTTTATTGTGTTTGTGGCGATCGTTGTTGTGACGGCGGTGGGGTATCTGTTCGGGCTGGTGATCTTTCGGGCTTCGGCGTATTCCTCCCTGATGCCGATCACGACAGGGGATTTTACGGAGGATGTGGCGGAGATATCCATGGATCAGATCCCGATGCTGGATGAGGCTTCTGCCAATACGCTGGCAAACAGGAAGCTGGGAGAGTTGTCCGATCTGGTATCTCAGTTTGTGGTCAGCGATTCTTCGGCGCAGATCAATTATAAGGCAAGGCCGGTGCGGGTGACGTATCTGCACTATGAGAGCTTTTTTAAATGGTGGAGCAACCGTTCGGAGGGCATCCCTGCCTATATGATAGTGGATATGGTGACGCAGGATGTCAATGTGGTACGTTTGGAGGAGGGAATCAAATATTCCCCGTCGGAATATTTCAACAGGGACCTCTATCGTTATCTGCGTTTTCATTATCCCACGGCGATCTTTGAGAACGTCAATTTTGAGATTGACGAAGAGGGGGTACCCTACTGGGTGGCCTCCGTGGTGGAAAAACGGATCGGGCTGTTTAACGGCGATGATGTACAGGGCGTGGTGCTCTTAAACGCGGTGACGGGCGAGAGCGTTTACCATGATGTGGAGGATGTGCCGACCTGGGTGGACAGAGTGTACAGTGCGGAGCTGGTTGTGAATCAGTACAATTATTACGGCAGATACCATAACGGCTTTTTTAACTCTCTCTTTACCCAGAGCGACTGTACTATGGCGACAACGGGCTACAATTATATTGCCATGAATGATGATGTGTACCTCTATACCGGCATCACTTCCATCAGCGGCGACAGGGGGAATATCGGTTTTATTTTAGTCAATCAGCGGACCAAGGACGCCCGCTATTATTCCTGTGCCGGTGCGGAGGAATATTCGGCGATGTCCTCGGCGGAGGGGGCGGTGCAGCAGTTCAGCTATGACGCGACATTTCCCCTGCTTCTCAATATTTCGGATCAGCCGACCTATTTTATGGCGCTGAAGGATGCGGCGGGGCTTGTGAAGATGTACGCGATGGTCAATGTACAGCAGTACCAGATCGTGGCGACAGGAAATTCCGTCAGACAGTGCCAGCAGAATTATCATGACCTGCTGATCGACAATCAGGTCATCGAGGACGACGGGACTTATGGCGGCGCGAACGCCGCTGCCTCGCCGGAGGGTGTTTCGGGGCAGGGCGCCGGTGCGGAAGCGGAGAATACCGCGGAAAGCCCGGAGGAAGAGCCCGGTATAGAGGAGTATGAAAAGATAAGCGGCACGGCAGGAGAGATCCGGACGGCGGTTGTGGACAATAACACGTGTTATTTTATACAACTTTCGGAACCGGATTCGGAACGGTATTTTATGCTGCGGGCGGATGAAAATCTGGAGGCGGTGCTGCTCAATGAAGGTGATCAGGTGGAACTCTATTATCTGCCGGATGACGGGACGGAGAGGATCGTGAAGGCAAAGCTCGGGAAAGTTACCCGGACTGTCAAGGCGCAGGAGGCTTCCGGGGAGCAGGAGGTATCGGAACCGTAGGAAAAGCTGGAGTTATTTGCCGGAAGATAAGGAAGGTAAATTGATTGAAAAGCGTTATAACATAATGTATGATAGAAGAAAAGAAGGGGAAGTAATAACAAAGAGGCAGCAGGTCCGCGGACCTGCTTTTGCTGTTACATAAGGCAGATACTGCCGGAAAATGAAATGATGCGGGAAAAGCTACCCGAAAACAGGAAACTGTGGTACAATATCGAAGGATATCACACAGGAGGAAAATAAGATGAATGATAACAACAAAAGAAAACGTATCGGAAAAAAAGCGGCGGCATTGTTCCTGGCAGCCTGCCTTCTGGTTTCCGGAATTTGCATAACACCCGTTATGAAAACGGAGGCAAAAGCGCCCCTGGTAATCTGTATCGATCCGGGGCACGGCGGCAGCAACGAGGGCGCCCTGTACAACGGGCTTAAGGAAAAAGACCTGACATTGCAGATTGCAAATGCCATGTATCAGGAACTTTCTTTGTATGACGGGGTTACGGTCATTATGACGCGAACCGCGGATGTGGATCTGACGCTGGCGCAGCGGGCACAGATCGCGGCAGGCGCAGGGGCGGATTTTCTCTACAGCATCCACTTAAACGCTTCCCCTTCCCACAACCTTTTCGGTTCCGAAGTATGGGTTTCCGGGTATGGAAACCACTATGCAAAAGGGATGAGTTTTGGTAATATTGCATTAGAGCAGCTTGCCACGGATGTGGGCGTTTATCCAAGAGGTGTGAAAACAAAATTGAAAGCAAACGGCAGCGGAGACTATTACGGCGTGATCAATCATGCCAGGCTTCTCGGCGTCACGACGGCGATTATAGAACACTGTCATATGGATGAGGCTCATGATAATGATTTTTACCGAAGGGAAGGCGCCCTTGAGAAGCTTGGGAAGGCGGATGCGACGGCGGTGGCGAAATATTATGGCCTCTCCTCCGCTGCGCTCGGCGTGGATTATGGCAGGTATCAGTATGTACAGTATCCGAATGCCAAAACGCCGAAGATGCAGGATATGACAGATCCGGAAGTTTCCCAGATCGAACTGATATCTTATGATAAGAGTACAAAGAAGGTGCTGCTGAACGCGAAGGCGGAAGACGCCCAGAGCAGGATCATCTACTACAGTTTCAGCGCGGACGGCGGCCTTACCTGGTCCGGGCTTTACGGCTGGATGCCGGTGGGGGAAGGGTATATTGAGTTTACCCTGCCTGATCATGCGACCGGAGAGATCTGCGTCAGGGTACATAACGAATATGACAGATTTACGGAGAGCAATCATATATTCCTTTCATAAATATATGGAGGAAAAGGAGAATGCGGAAGTATTTTGTAAGGGATATAACACAGTGAAGTTAAGGCAGTTTGGGAGATGGCTAAAAGGATATGACATTACATAAACTGGAAATCGGAAGGACGGCGAGAATTGAGACGGTCGGCGGAGAAGGGGCGCTGCGGCAGCATTTTCTGGACATGGGACTGATACCGGGAGCGGAAGTAACGCTGGTAAAGTTTGCGCCGATGGGAGATCCGATGGAGCTGCGGCTTCATGGGTATGAACTGACGCTACGGCTCGATGACGCGGCAAAGATAGAGATAGAGCCCTTGAAGGAGCCTTTGACGGAAAAAAATATGCCGCAGGATAAGGGCAAGGCAAAAACGGAACATCCGGGGCTCGGAGAGGGCGGCAGATACCATGCGAAAGGGGACGGAAATCCCCTGCCGGAGGGGAGTGTTCTGACCTTTGCCCTGGCGGGAAACCAGAATTGCGGCAAGACCACGCTTTTTAACCAGCTTACCGGCGCAAGCCAGCATGTGGGCAATTTTCCCGGGGTGACGGTGGATCGAAAGAGCGGTGCGATCAAGGGCTATGCAAAGACGGAGATTACGGACCTGCCGGGGATTTATTCCATGTCCCCCTACAGCGCCGAGGAGATCGTAACAAGACAGTTTATCATAAACGAAAAGCCCACGGGTATTATCAATATCGTGGACGCTACAAATATCGAGCGCAATCTCTATCTGACCATGCAGCTTATGGAACTGGGGATTCCGATGGTTCTGGCGCTGAATATGATGGATGAGGTGCGGGGCAACGGCGGTTCCATACATATCAATGAGATGGAGGCTTACTTAGGGATTCCGGTGGTGCCGATCTCGGCCGCGAAGAATGAGGGTGTGGACGAACTGGTGCAGCACGCGGTGCATGTGGCAAATTATCAGGAAAAGCCGGGGCGAATGGACTTTTGTGACGAGAAGGACCACGGAGGCGCGGTACACAGATGCCTCCACGGGATTATGCATCTGATACAGGATCACGCGGAGGCGGCGGGGATTCCCGTGCGGTTTGCGGCGACGAAGCTGGTGGAGGGGGATGAGCGGATTGAAGAGGCACTCTCTCTTTCGGAAAATGAGCAGGCAATGCTGCGGCATATTATCCGGCAGATGGAGGAGGAGAGAGGGTTGGACCGTGCCGCCGCCATCGCGGATATGCGGTTTACATTTATCCGGAATCTGGTGGATAAGACGGTGGTGAAGCCGGGGGAGAGCAGGGAACATGCGAGAAGCCGGCGGATCGATCGGTTTTTAACAGGGAAATATACGGCAATCCCCGCCTTTATCGGCATTATGGGACTGGTGTTTTTTCTCACCTTCAATTATATAGGCGCCTTCTTTCAGAATATTCTGGCGTCGCTGATAGAGGAGCTGATGCTGTTTACGGACCGGACTTTTACGGCCTGGCATGTCAACGGCGCCCTGCACAGCCTTGTGATCGACGGGATCTTTACCGGCGTCGGGAGTGTCCTTAGTTTTCTGCCGATCATCGTAACTTTGTTTTTCTTTTTATCGCTCCTGGAAGATACCGGATATATGGCGAGGGTGGCATTTGTGATGGATAAGCTTCTGCGTAAGATCGGGCTGTCCGGCAGGAGTATCGTGCCGATGCTGATCGGATTCGGCTGCACGGTGCCGGGGGTGATGGCAAGCCGCACGCTCCCCTCGGAGCGGGACAGAAAGATGACGATTCTTTTGACGCCCTTTATGAGCTGTTCCGCCAAGCTGCCGATCTACGGCTTTTTTACGGCGGCGTTTTTCCCGGGGCACGGCGCCCTGATTATGGTGGGGCTTTACTTTTTCGGGATTCTGGCGGGCATTTTGACGGCGCTGCTGTTTAAGAATACCTTATTTAAAGGGGAGGCTGTCCCCTTTGTGATGGAACTGCCCAATTACCGGCTGCCTGGTATGAAAAATGTGGCGCAGCTTCTGTGGGAGAAGGCAAAGGATTTTCTGCAGCGGGCCTTTACGGTTATTTTTATGGCAACGATCGTGATCTGGTTTTTGCAGACCTTTAACCTGCATTTCGGCATCGTGGAGGATTCTAAGGAGAGCATCCTTGCCATGGCGGCAGGTGTGATAGCGCCGGTATTTCGCCCCCTTGGTTTCGGAGACTGGCGGATATCTACGGCGCTGATCACCGGTTTTATGGCAAAAGAGAGCGTAGTGTCCACGCTGATGGTACTTTTCGGCCCGGGAAATCCCCTTACCAAAGTACTTACGCCGGCGGCGGCCGCATCGCTTCTGATATTCTGCCTTCTGTATACACCCTGCGTGGCGGCGGTGGCATCCGTAAAGCGGGAACTCGGCGGAAAATGGGCCCTCGTAATGGTAACGGGACAATGCATAATAGCCTGGCTTTTTGCCTTTCTGGTGCGTATAATTGCAACAGCAATATTGTGAGACCAAAAAAGTTATGTTATAATGTTCACGCAGGCAATGAGCAGTGCGAAAAAAGGCTGATAAAAATAAGCGTTGTGCTTGCACATAAGCAGATTTTTATCTGACTTTTTTCATAGGGCGAAGCCCGGGAGCGAGGAAAACCGCAGGTTTTTCGAGCGGCACTGCGGAGTAAAGGGAGAGGCTGATGAAAATAAGCGTTGTGCTTGCACATAAGCAGATTTTTATCTGACTTTTGTCCGTCAAAAGGCCATACAGGGAATAATCTACAGAAAGAGGATATACATGGAAAGTCTGAAAAAAGATAAGCAAAGCCATACAAGGCATTTTCTGCTGGGAAGTTTTGTAATGCTCCTGATCGTCAGTGTAGGAGCATTTATGTGTCTCAGCTATTATATGAGCAAAGTCAGCGAGGAGTCCATTGACAAAGTAGGCAACGTATATATGGCCGGTATCAAGGAGCATATTGTCGCTCATTTCAGGACGCTGATTGATCTGAAATTTGAGCAGGTGGAAGCGGTGGCACGAGTCGTTTCGGCTGATATGGGCAGCATGGAAAGAGTGCATGAAGAGCTGGTTTACAGAAGCAGTGTCAGAAACTTTAATTATCTGGCGCTCTGCTCTGAGAGCGGCACAATAGAGATGTTGGACGGAGAGCGGATTGAACTGGCAGATCCCGTTCCTTTTTTTGAGTCCCTGAAAAACGGCGAAAAAAAGGTTGCGGTGGGTAAAGATACGAACGGCAATGAGGTGGTTATTTTCGGTGTCGATGCGGAGTATCCGATGAAGAGCGGGGAAAAGTGTACGGCGCTGGCTGCCGGTGTGCCGATAGAGTATATCAGTACGATGCTGGGCACGGATGAAGAGGAGGATGCACTGATCTATTCTCATATTATCCGCGAGGACGGCAGCTTTATCGTCAGCGAAATGAGCAGTGACTATTCGGATTACTTCAATGCCATGTATGAAAAATATGAGAAGGAAGATCCTGAGAAGATAGAGATTTATATCAGTGACCTTTCCGAAGCCATGCTGAATAAAGAAGATTTTTCCGTCATCATGAATTTTGAGGGGAGCAGCCAGCAGGTATATTGTACTTCGCTGCCCTATTCGGAGTGGCATCTTCTGACGATACTGCCTTTTGGCGTGTTAAACGAGACGGTGGAATCGATGAACTCAGACCGGACGGCTGCTACGCTGCTTGCCTGTGCGATTATCCTTGCGGCACTTCTGGCTATATTTTATGCCTATTATAAGATGACACGCCAGCAGCTTATTGATCTGGAAGAAGCCAGGCAGGAGGCACTCGAGGC
Organism: Lachnospiraceae bacterium; assembly: GCA_022799355.1. Classification (GTDB taxonomy): domain Bacteria; phylum Bacillota; class Clostridia; order Lachnospirales; family Lachnospiraceae; genus 1XD8-76. Next base: position 7,643 of record JAAWOG010000065.1, read on the forward strand.
AAATAAAGCAAAAAGTTCCTTCCTATCCAATATGAGTCATGATATCCGCACGCCGATGAATGCGATCGTAGGCATGACGGCGATTGCGACAACACATATTGATGATAAGGAGCAGGTGCAGAACTGTCTTAGAAAGATTACGTTGTCCGGGAAACATCTGCTGGGGCTGATTAATGATGTGCTGGATATGTCCAAGATAGAAAGCGGCAAGATGACGCTGACGGAGGAGCGGATATCTCTTCGGGAAGTGGTCGAGGGCGTGGTAGCCATTGTCCAGACACAGGTAAAAGGAAAAGACCAGAATTTCAATGTACATATAGATAAGATTGTGGCGGAGGAAGTGTACTGCGACAGCGTACGGCTGAATCAGGTGCTGCTGAATCTCCTCTCCAATGCGGTAAAGTATACCCAGGAAGGGGGAACAATCCAGCTTGCACTGTTTCAGGAGGAGGCGCCGCCGGAAAAGGGTGAAAATTATATCAGGACCTCTATCACGGTGAAGGACAACGGAATCGGCATGAGTGCGGAATTTGTGGAGCATGTGTTTGATTCCTATTCCAGGGCGGACAGCCGGCGTGTACATAAAACGGAAGGCGCAGGGCTTGGCATGGCGATTGCGAAGCATATCGTGAGTGCCATGGGCGGAAATATCACCGTAAAAAGTGAGCCCCATAAAGGGACGGAATTTCAGGTTGTTCTGGATTTTGAAAAGGCCGAGGCGGAGGAATATGATATGGTTCTGCCGGCATGGAAGATGCTGGTGGTGGATGACGATGAGACGCTCTGCCGCACGGCAGTGGAATCGCTGGATTCCATCGGTATACAGGCAGATTGGACTCTGAGCGGCGAGAAGGCGATTGAGATGGTCAAAAAGCATCATCAGATGCGGGATGATTATCAGATTGTTCTATTGGACTGGAAGCTGCCCGGCATGGACGGATTGATGGTGGCAAGGCATATCAGGAGGATCGTAGATACGGATCTGCCGATTATTTTAATCTCCGCGTATGACTGGAACGAGTTTGAAGCGGAGGCAAAGGAGGCAGGAATCGACGGTTTTATTGCAAAGCCGCTGTTTAAGTCCACACTCTACCATGGTCTGAAAAAATATATGGGCATTGATAAAATACGGAATGAGGCAGAAAAGAATCCGGATCTGTCGGGACGCCGTATTCTCGTTGCGGAAGACAATGACCTGAACTGGGAGATATTGAGTGAGCTTCTGGCTGATATCGGAATGGAGCTGGATTGGGCCGAAAACGGGAAAATCTGTCTGGATAAATTCCGGGAATCGGAAAAAGGGCGGTATGACGCGATTCTGATGGATGTGCGGATGCCGGTTATGACCGGATATGAGGCTACGGAGGCAATCAGGGCACTGGATCATCCGGATGCGAAGACGATTCCGATTATAGCCATGACGGCGGATGCCTTTTCGGAGGATATCAAGCGCTGCCTGGATTGTGGCATGAATGCCCACACGGCAAAACCGATCAACCTGGAAGAGGTACTGTCACTGCTTAGAAAATATATGTTGTAGAAGGGATGCCGGATCGCAGAAGAATGTGATCCGGTATTTTCAATGAATCGGAAACGACCGGGAGGAAAACGGGAATGAGGCTGTTTCATTTATCGGATCTGCATATCGGCCTGAAACTGTTAAACAGGGATATGCGGGAGGATCAGGAATATATACTGAGCCGGATCACGGAGCTGGCGGCGGAAAAAAAGCCGGACGCGGTGCTGATCGCCGGGGATATCTATGATAAATCGGCGCCGTCCGCCGAGGCGGTGGAAGTGTTTGATCATTTTGTGAAGAGGCTTAGGGCGGCTGTCCCGGAGGCTTATATCATGATGATCAGCGGGAATCATGACAGTGCCGCCAGACTGGATTGTTTCCGCGGTGTGCTGGCGAAGCAGCGGCTGTATATGGTCGGAAAGCCGCCGATGAGGGAAGGCGAATTTATGGAGAAGGTGACACTTGAGGATGCTTATGGCAGAGTGCATTTTTATCTGCTTCCCTTTGTCAGACCGTCTATGGTGCGGGAGATAACAGGGGTGAGGGAAGACGGAAACAGCCTCTCCTATCATGAGGCGGTGGGGGAGCTGATCAGGCGGGAAGCCGTCGATCGGACGGAGAGAAATGTCTTTGTGAGCCATCAGTTTTATGTGCCTTCCGGGAAAAGTGCGGCGGAGGTAGAACGGATGGATTCGGAAATCCGTACCGTGGGCAATATCGATGAAGTGGGGGCGGAGCTTTTGGAGCCGTTTGATTATGCGGCGCTGGGGCATATCCACAAGCCGATGAAGGCGGGCAGCGGGAGAGTCCGCTACTGCGGTACGCCTCTTGCCGCTTCCATCAGCGAGACGGGGCAGGAGAAGGCTGTTTTGATGGTGGATCTGGAGGAAAAGGGAAAGGTTACGATTACGCCCCTTCCTCTTCTGCCGCGCAGAGAAGTGCGGGTGATAAAAGGAAGCCTGGAGGCTGTGCTGAAACAGGGGTGCGCAGATTATGTGAGTGTGGAACTGACGGAGGAAGCGGACCGGAATGTGATTGATATGCAGGACAGGCTGCGGCTGGCATTTCCGAATCTTTTGGAGATCCGGCGGGAGAGGGTAAGAAAGGCAGACTATGAGAAGATGGCGGGGGAGGACGCCCTGCTGAATCCTTTTGAGCTTTGCTGTCTGTTTTTAAAAGAGATGGATGAAGAGGATAAAAATATAATAACAGATGTTATTAACAAATTAAAGGGGGCGGTTTAGATGAAACCTTTGCGACTTTCGATGCGAGCTTTCGGCTCTTACGGTGATGAGGTCAGGATTGATTTTACGAAGTCTTCCCAGAAGCTGTTTCTGATCACGGGAGATACCGGGGCGGGAAAGACCACCGTGTTTGATGCCATCGTGTTTGCCCTCTATGGAGAGGCCTCTTCCGGTTCCAATAAAAAGGACGGAACGGTTTTACAGAGCCAGTATGTGGCTTATGATGTGACGCCTTTTGTAAAGCTGGAGTTTTCTGACGGGGAGGGAGGAGATGTCTACACCGTTACGCGTATTCCAAGGCATGTAAAGCTGATCACGAGAGGGAAGGATAAGGGGCTTCGTACCAGGGAGGAAAATGCGTCGGTCTCACTGATCCTGCCGGATAAGACGGAGTATCCCATAAAGGAGACGGACCAAAAGATCGAGGAGATCGTGGGGCTCACAAAGGAACAGTTTATGCAGGTGGCGATGATTGCCCAGGGGGAGTTTATGGAACTTCTGCGGGCAAAATCCGATGTCAGGAAGGTGATCTTCCGCAAACTGTTTCACACGGATTTTTATCAGAGAATCGCCTTGGAGTTAGAAGAGCGCAAGCGGCAGAAGGAGAAGGAGATCGATGAGATAAAAGCGGGCTGTAAATCCATGGTGCACAGAGTGAATATACCGGAGGATTATGAGCGGGCAGAGGAAGTGATGCTTCTGAAAAAGCAGGTGGAGAGCGGTGTCCTGGCAAATCTGGAGGCGTTTCTTTCGGAACTTCGGCTTCTTTATAAGAACTGTGAAGAGACAAGAAGGGAAGGGGAGAAGGCTTATCAGGCGGCGTCCGCCGTGAGGGATAAAAGACGGGATATGTATACTGCCGCCGAAAGCCTTCTGGTATTATATGAACAGTTGGAACAGGCGGAGGCGGATCTGGAAGAATGCGGCAAAAGAAAGAAGGAGATGGATGAAAAGCGGTATCTGGCGGAAGGCCTGCAGGCGGCATTTGAGATTCTGGCGGAGTACCGGGCTTATGAGGGGGCGGCAAGGGCGGTGAGGAAGCTGAAACAGGAGAAGCAGGCTCAGGAGGAGATATTGCCTCAGCTCAGGGAAAATGCGGCAAGGCTGCGGGGAGAAGAAGAGAAAGAGGGAGAGAGATTCGATGCCGCCCAGGAGAAGTATAATAAGCTGAGCCAGAAGGTGGAGGATGCGAGATGTGTTCTGACGAAGATAGCCGCAACGGAAAAGGCATATCAAAACAGCCGGAAAAATCTGGAGGAGACAGAGAAAGAGGAACAAAGCAGGAAGGATAAACTCGCAGCGCTGAATGAGCAGGAGAGAGAGCAGAGAGCGCAGGCGGAGAAGCTTTCGGATGCGGAGAAGCTTTTGGAGAACCAGAAGCTGCGGGAGAAGGAAGCGGAGGATTTATCGGAGGCTGCCGGAGAGATCAAAGAACTGGAAATGCAGATCGGAGAACTGGCGGAGAAGGCAGGAGAGGCGCAGGCTTTTTATGAGGCGGCGAAGGAGGCGTATTTACTGGAAAATGCGGTATATGAACAGAAACGGCAAAGTTTTCTGGATGCCCAGGCAGGTATTTTCGCCTCCCGGCTGGAAGAAGGAAAACCCTGTCCGATCTGCGGTTCTTTAGAACATCCCGCTCCTTATCAGGGAGGGGAAGGAGACCGTGGGATTTCCGGAGAAGAGATGGAAACGCTGGGGAGGGCTGTGCAGGAACTGCGGGAAAAACAGGAGGAAGCGGCGGGAAGCGCCAGGGAGATGGAAACAACTCTGCGGGAGAGAAAGGCTTTATATGAAAGGAAAACCGGGAAACTGGCCGAAGATTACAGGGAGGCGCTGCAAAATGCCGGAGTAAAGATATTATATGAATCAATGGAAGATTTTTTGGACGGCGTCCGGGCGGAGGGCGTGTTGCTGCGGGAAAAAGCGGAGAGTTTAAAGAGTATCCGGCATAAACTGGAGGAAGCGGCAGAGGAAAAGGAGAAGCTGAGGCAGTCCATCGAGGAGATAACCGGGAAGGTACGCGCCGCAGAGATTGCCCTGCATCAGGAAAAGGCAACGCTCGAGAGCCTCTCCAAAACAACGGAGTTTGCCGGTATCGAGGAGGCGGAGAGCCTTCTGCGAAAGGAGCGGCAGAGGCGGGATGCGGTGAAGTCCCTGTATGAGAAGGCAAAGCAGGAGACGAAGCGGGCGGAAGATCTTGTAAAAGAGGGAGAGACGCTGCTTCGGAACTATAGGGCGCAGCTTCCGGAGAAGGAAGCGGAGGAGAGAGAAAAAAGAGAGGCTTATCTGTTATGGATGGAGCAAAAGGATCGTTCGGAGGCGGAATGGAAAAAGCTGACAGCAGATCATTCCCGGGAAGATATTGATATCCTGCGGCAGGAAATATCGGATTATGAGCGGAAGAAACAGACGGCGATCGGCATCAAAGAGGCTGCCGGAAAAGCCGTTGAGGGAAAGGAAAAGCCTGATCTTGCAAAGCTTGGGGCGGAAAAGGAGGAAGCGGAAGAAAAACTTGCCGGCATCAAAGAAAGCCTGATGTTTTTGGCGGGGCGGGAGCAGGATAACAGGCGTGTGTATGAAGAGCTTTTGCCCGGCGCAGAAAAGAGAAAAGAGATCATAAAACAGCATGAGCGTCTGGAATCATTGTATAAGCTTATCTCCGGCAATGTGAGCGGGGCGAGGATGGATCTGGAAACTTTTGTGCAGCGGTATTATCTGGAAAAGATATTGTCTGCCGCCAACAGGCGCTTTCACAGGATGACGGCGGGGCAGTTTGAACTGCGGATGATGCCTGCGCAGCGGGCAGGGGAAGGAAAAAACAGGGGGCTCGACCTGATGGTGTATTCCACTGTGACGGGGAAGGAGCGGGAGATCAGAACCCTGTCGGGAGGGGAATCTTTTATGGCAGCATTATCTCTTGCGCTGGGTATGTCGGACCAGATTCAGGAAAATACCTCTTCTATCCATCTGGATATTATGTTTATCGATGAGGGGTTTGGCTCTTTAGATGAGCATTCCAGATATCAGGCGGTGAAAGTGCTCAAAGAGATGGCGGAGGGGGAGAAGATGATCGGCATCATCTCCCATGTGCCGGAGCTGAAACAGGAGATTGAGGACAGACTGCTGGTGTATAAGACAGATCGGGGAAGCATGGCAAAGTGGGAGAATCGGCCGGATGAATGACGGAACTGATTGATATTGAAATTTCAGGAACATCCTGCAACAGATCAAAGATTACCTTAATCCGGTACAGAATGTTACAGAATCGCAGGTACAGGATTTACTCTCTGTTAACAGTAAGAAAAAGGAGAAGTGTCTGGTGTATACCGGAACTTCTCCTTTTTCTTACTGTTGTGTGGCAAACTCTAATGAGGTCCTGCATCCGTTAAATCTGCGGTGTCTCTTTTAAATGGTTTATTTCTGTCAGCGGCAGTTTGGTAATCTCCGCAATCTCTTCAAGGGTATCTTTTCCCCTGATAATCAGGCGGAGGGCAAATTCCTTCGTTGTTTCTAATGCTGTTTCATTCCGCATTTCCTCTAACATACGGCACATAATCAACACTCCTTCCTTTTCGCTCTTAAAGTAGCGTACCCTGTCAGCCAGTATCTTATAATTCATATCAGATGGATCGGTACATGAAAAATCATGCATAAGCCGTCCGAGGTTGGTTTCATCCTGAATCTGTGAATTTACATAGATGATATGTGCATCATCCCCAAAACGATTTCTGGTTTCCTCTACAAAATGGTTGATGTGGTAGAGGGGAAGCCCTGCCTCCAGTACATCATTTTCCGTAATAAAGATGACAAATGATTCCGGAAGCTTCTCATATTTATCCCACGGCTCTGTGACGTTCACATCAATCAGGCTGGAATGGTATCTCGCCCGTCTTGGACCTGCGCCCCGGTCGCTGCGCTGTATTTCGATGTTCAGTACATTGCCGGCGCTGTCAATGGCGAATATGTCGAGCCTTGCGGAACGCCCCTGTAAATTCTTCATATTATATTGGGAATGTACTTCGATCACTTTCAGATCATCTTTTTTTAATATGATACGCAGTAACAGTTCCACACATTCAATATCTTCAAACACTTTCGTACAAAAATCATCATCCAGTAAGCGGAAGTTCTTCAAACGCTGCAAATCTTCCAGGTGTTTCCGGCTGTATTGTGTTCCATTGGCGGCATCCATTACGCTGTCAGTCCTTTCTTCGACTTAAAATTTGTATGGCGGGCACTCTCGATAGGACAGACTTTTCAGAACCGGTTGTCATCATCAAAATGTTCCATGATGTCCTCCACCCTGCAGTGCAGGATATTACAGAGCCGGTCTATCGTGTTCACTTCCACATTTTTGTTATGCCTTAACCTGTTAAGCTGCGAGCGGTTGATATTGTAGTGCGTGTAAAGGTCATACTGTGTCACGCCCTTTTCCTTCATGGTTGCCCATAGTCGGTCATATGTTATCATTTTATTTCCCGTCTTAGTTCAAATGCTGCTTGTATTACTTCTATTATCCATGCAAAATTATTGAAACAATAGTGTGCGTATAATAATACTATAAAATGCGGAAAAGGTGGAAAGAAAACAGTGAGGGCTATTTTTTTTGCCCAAAGAGGTGATGAAAAGAAGGACAGGTACATATATATAGGGATAGGAGAACATGTACCATCAAGATATGGTTAGATGGTGAGAGGCGTAGGAAAAATCCGTATTGAGACGACAAAGAGGTGTTTCGGTGTTATGAAAAAAGAAGAAATATTGCATATGTTTCCGGCATCTCTCCGGGGGCTCTTTCATACGGCGGCGCAGGCGGCGCAGGAAGTACAGGAGATAAGGCTTCGAGCCGAAAAGCCTGTGATCCTGATCCGAAAACAGCAGGAGTATTTTCTGACAAAGGAGGGGCGTTTTACAAAGGAGGCGGCAGGGGCAAAAGTGATGGATGCCGGGGAACTTGAACAGATTTTGCAGCACATCTGCAAGTATTCCGTTTATGCCTATGTGGATGAAATCCGGCAGGGATATCTGACGCTGCCCGGTGGACACAGGGTTGGCGTTGCCGGACAGGTCGTTCTGGAGGATGAAAACAGGATACGTACAATAAAAAACATACGTTATTTAAATATCCGGATTGCCCATGAGATAAAGGGAGCCGCAAAACCGGTGATTTCGGAAGTCTATGAAAAGGGACGGTTCTGCAATACGCTGATACTCTCCCCGCCGGGATGCGGGAAAACCACGCTGCTCCGGGACCTTGTGCGGGAGATTTCCGATGGGAACGCCTGGGGAGCGGGGATGTTTGTGAGTGTGGTGGATGAGCGGTCGGAGCTGGCGGGAAGCTATCTGGGAGTGGCACAGAATGACCTGGGTATCCGGACGGATGTGTTGGACGGCTGTCCGAAGGCAATGGGGATGATGCTGTTGATCCGCTCCATGGCGCCGGAGGTGATTGCCGTTGACGAACTGGGGTGTCCGGAGGATGCCGATGCGGTGGAGAAGGTGCTGCGGTGCGGCTGTCATATTCTCTCCACGATCCATGCGGAGGATATGGAGGAGCTGAGGCGGAAGTCCTTTATGAAAAGGCTTCTTGCGGAGGGGGCTTTTCGGCGGTTTATTGTGCTGGCAAAGGAGAATGGGAGCTGTGTGGTAAAAAAAATATATCGATGTGAGTGAGGGATTATATGCTGCGCATGTTGGGAGTTTTTGTGACCGTAGCAGGAAGCAGCGGCTGCGCGTTCAGCATCGTAAAGGAGCGCAGGGTGTACCTGCAGCGGTGCAGAGAGTGGCTGGAATTGTTTGAGCTGATGGAGAATGAAATCGCTTTTCAGAAATCTTCCCTGCCGGAGATCTGCGAGAGGGCAGGAGGGCGCCTTACCGGGCATAAAAGGATGTTTCTTGAGAGAATCGGCCGGGCATTTGAGGAGGGCGGCGGTGATACGCTGGGGGAGCTGTGGCGTCAGGAAGTACTGCGGATTTTTCAGCAGGAGCCTTTAAGGAAAGAGGTAGAGAAGGAAATCGAAGAACTGGGGGCGCGGCTTGGCTTTGAGGACAGCGATATGTTAAGGAAGATGCTGCAGGATATGGAGTTATTTTTAAAGAAGCATCAAAAGGAGCAGGAGAACCTGAACAGGGAGAGGGACCGGCTGACGCTCTGCGCGGGCGTGATGGGCGGACTGCTGCTTACGATACTTTTATTATAGCGCGAAATGTAAAATTTCACGATCCTGATCCCTGTGCCCGCTGGAGCGGGCGAATGGGAGTTAGACAAATACTTGCGGTACCGGAAAAAACAGCAAGCATCTTGCGGTACTAAAATAGGAGACAAACATGACGGTTAGTGTGATTTTTAAGATAGCGGCGGTAGGCATACTGGTTACCATTCTGGGACAGGTTTTAAAGCACAGCGGCAGGGAAGAGCAGGCTTTTTTGGTGTCGCTGGCGGGGCTGATTTTGGTGCTGACCTGGATTATGCCCTATATATACGATCTGTTTATGTCCATCCAGAATTTATTTTCTCTGTAAGAGGTGCGGTTATGATCGTAATCAAGATTTCATTGCTCGGGGTGCTGGCAGTACTCCTTGCGCTGCAGTTTAAAGTACTGAGGCCGGAGTATGCGGCTTATATCGGAGTGGCGTGCGGCGGGCTGATCTGCGTGTTTATCGTAGAGTACTTATCCAGGGTATTTCAGGAGTTCGGGCAGTTGCAGCAGTATGTGGCGGCAAATCGGGAATATCTGAATATTCTGCTGAAAATGATCGGCATTACTTATATTTGTGAGTTCAGTGCGGGAATCTGCAAAGACGCGGGCTTTCAGACGATCGCGGGACAGATAGAGGTTTTCGGGAAGGTATGCATTTTATTGTTCGGCTTGCCGATTGTGATTTCACTTTTGCAGACAATAGGGAATTTCGCATGAAAAAACACATGTTATTATTTGGACTTTTATGCTGTCTTCTTTTTTTCGGGATGTCTCACATCAAAAGCAGGGCATTTGATGCGGAAGAAGAGGATGCCGCCGCAATCACAAAAGAGTTGCCTGCGGAGGATATTTCGGGGGAACTGAACAGACTCTGGAACGAAAATTATATGCAGGAGATCACGGATTATCTGGACGATACATACGGGAAGAGCGAGATCAATACCGGAGAACTATGGCAGGATATTATGAGGGGAAACCTGCGGGGCAGCATAAAAGAGTTTGGTGCCCGGGCTGTGAAAAATCTGTTTTTTGAGTTTTCGGCGGGGCGGGAAATCTTTATGAATATATTGCTGCTGGCAGTGCTGTCCGCCCTCTTTACCGTGGTGATGGATATTGTGGAGAACCAGCAGGTCTCCCATCTGGGGTTTTATTTTCTCTATCTGCTGCTTTGTATTATGTTAAGCAGGGTGTTTCGGAGCATCTATGTGGAGACGGAGGAAATATTATCGTCCGTCACGGACTTTGTGAAGATTCTGATCCCGGCTTATGCCGCGGCACTGGGGATGACAAACGGCAGTGCCACGGCGACGGTGTATTATGAGGGGATTTTGTTTGTAATCTGGTGTGTGGAGGAGGTGCTTTGCCATGTTGCGCTGCCCGGGATAGAACTGTATATGTTACTGGCGGTAATGAACGGAGTGTGGACCGGAGAGAGACTGGGTGGGATTTTACAGAGCCTGAAACGGGGGATAGAGCTTTTGCTGAAAGGGGTATTATGGATTGTCGGCAGTCTGGGCGTATTACAGGCAATGATAACACCTGTTATTGACTCCTTGAAATGGAATACCGCGAAAAAGGTGGCAGGAATGGTGCCGGGGGTGGGAAATATTTCGGAGGGCATCTCGGATATTTTTGTGGGTTCCGCCATTCTGATCAGGAACGGGGTGGGCGTCTTTTTCACGATTATGCTGCTGTTTTTATGTCTGGTGCCGCTTTGCAAGATGTTTGTGCTTTCGGGGTGTCTGAAGCTGTCCTCCGCGTTGGGGGCGGTGGTGAACCATTCGCGGCTGACAACCTGTTCGGACAAGGTGGCGGAAGCTTCTTTCCTGTTGTGCAAGGTACTTTTGACCGGTATGGGATTATTTCTGCTCAGCATCGCGGTCTCGGTACTGGCTGTGAGCAGAAATATGTAATTTGGAAGCGGAAGAATAAAAGGATGAGAGAACAAATCAAAGAACTGTGTATTTTTATGATCTGCGGGCAGACGCTTTTGTATTTTCAGAGCGGGAAAAAATATGAGAAGATATGCAGGATGATCCTGGAGCTTTTGGTGCTGGCGGGGATCGTCGGGATGATCCTGAATGTTCTGCAGTCTTTTGGGCTGCAGGGAGGGGAGATGCAGGCGGCGGGAGGAGCGGTGGCGGGAATGCAGCAGTCCATGGAGGAGGCGCTCTCAAAACAGCTTGATATGGAAACCTTTGATGAGAATTTTATGGCGGGTATTTCCATGGAGAGCCTGGTGAAGAAATATACGGAGCAGGAGATCAAAACCAAATACAATTATTTTGCGCAGCAATACGGGCTGGAGATAGAAAGGGCGGAGCAGAGCGGGGAAAAATTACAGGTGTTTTTAAAAGAACTTCCTGCGGAAGAGGCGGATGCCAGGGGAGAAGGAGAGCGGGAGAAGGAAAAGGATCAGAAGGATACGGCGGATGCGAAAGATTCCGTGGAGATTGCTGCTGTTGAGCAGGTAGAAATCGGCAGAATCAGGTTGGGAGAGAGCAGGGAGGATGCCGCGAAGGGAGCGGGTAAGGCCATGGGAAGGGAAGAAACCGCAGAAGAAAGCAAAGAAGATAAGTCAGGCCCGGCCGAAGTACGGAGCGGGGAGAGGCAGCTTTTGACGTTTCGGAGGCAGTTTGCGCTTGTGTTGGGAATGGAAGAGGAGAAATTGGAGGTGATTTTGATTGAGTGATAAAGTCTTTGAAAAATGCAGACAAAAGATCCGCAATATGAAAAAGGAAGACTATATCGTGCTGCTGCTTTTGGGCGTGCTTCTTCTGATCGTCTCCCTGCCTACGGAGAGAGGAAAAGAAGAAAAGAAAAATACTGCGGTGACGGGAGAAGAGAGAGGACAGGAAGGAGGCGGTGAGGAGGGGGGAGAACATGCGGGGCGCCTGTGGGGGGCGGAAGGAACCGAAGAAGACAGCCGGAGTGCGGAAAGTGCGGAAGATACGGCCGTGGAAGCCTGGAATTTTAATGATAACGAACGTTATGATATAGACATCTATGTGGAAAACCTGGAAAAGCGGGTGGAAGAGATGCTTTCCGGGATGGAAGGGGCCGGAAAAGTACAGGTGATGATCACCGTATCGGATATGGGGACGGAGGTACTCGAGAAAAATATGGAGATAAATACCGCGGATTTGGAGGAGACGGATGATGCCGGCGGCAGGCGGAAAAATACGGAAAACGGGCAGCGGGAGGAAGTGATCTATATAAGGGATGCCGATGGAAACGAGATACCCTATGTGGTACGGCGCAAACTGCCGGAAGTAACCGGCGTTGTGGTGATGGCACAGGGGGCCGGAAATGCGAAAGTAAAAGAAAATATAATTGGAGCAGTTGGAGTATTATTTAATTTGAACGAGCATAGAATAAAAGTAATCAGAATGAAATCTTAAAGGGGAGAGAGGTTTGAAAAAAATATTTAAAAAGAACCAGCTTAT
>JAAWOG010000066.1 GCA_022799355.1 Lachnospiraceae bacterium
ATAAGCTGCCGGGACAGTGTGGGCTGTGTAATATGTAAAAGAGCCGCTGCTTTTGTAATGTTTTCCTCCCTGGCGACCATCAGAAAATACTTCAAAACTCGAAATTCCATAGGCTACCGCCTCCTCTCCTTCCACACGGTTGCCAGTATATCCTTTAGGACAAGAAAAGAATCCAGCTCGTTATACCCATACTCCTTTTCCAGATCCCGCAGCAGCTTGTCCAGTTCAGCCGCATAACAGGCGATGTTCACTTCCCCCTGATATCTGGCTAGAATCGGATATTTGCCGCTCCACGCCTTTGTCCAGTCAATTTTTTCCGACACCGCCTCACTCGTTCTCTCGATCGCTTCCTGTATCTCCTTTACGTCGATGTCAAACTCAACCAGTTCGTCCAGCGTAAGCCCGTACAAAACCGCGAGCCTTTTTGACTGGCGGATGTCGGGCAGCGTTTCATTCGTCTCCCATTTCGAGACAGTCTGCCGGCTTATTCCCAGCTTCTCGGCGACTTCCTCCTGAGACAATCCCCTTTTCTTCCGCGCATGAAACAAATGATTTCCCAAACTCATAATATGACCGCCTTTCCCTGAATATGTTATATCCTGATTATAATATTGTTCCCGGCGGAGTACTACCAATATAATCGTACAATTTTGCCCGATTTATTAACGCGAAATTATAAATTTCGCGATCCTGATCCCTGTGCCCGCTGGGGCGGGCGAATGGGAGTTAACATCAAAATCAAACTTCTGCTGCCTGACGGTCACTTCCCGCAAATATAAATCTCATAATCATCCAGATACCTCTCCACATCATCAGCCCCATGTTCCAGCCATAATCTCACACTGTCCTCATCCACCGTCTGCCAGTTGCCGCTGTATACTTCCCTGAAATATTTCACACAGTCCTTCATAATCATCAAATCCCTGAGCACTCCGATATATGTTCTCTTACTCTTCAATATATCTTCATAATTACCGAGATCATCCTCTATATCCTGAATCGTCTCATACCCGAATCTTAACAGCTCCTCCACCAGATCCTCCATTGCCACCGTTCCGCCCTGGCCGGTTCCGATCCGGATCGGTTCCCCGAACCTCTTCAGCATATATTGTTCTACCGATTTAGAATCTATACTCAAATTATAATTTCCCGCCGATACCTCATTTTCCATCCTCTCCACATATTCATCGATATCCCCGGAGAGCCTGTCAAATTCCCTGTCCATCATCTCAAGGACACCCGCAACCAGATAAAACCTTCTTCTGATCTCATGGGGCAGCACACCCGAAAATTTATAGTTTCTGTCGTGTTCGATCTCCGCCCAGGCATGTTGAAGCAAAGTCCTTACCTGCACTTCACATCTCAGATCCCTGTACTTTTTACATTCCGCCAGCCCCAGGCGCCTTTCGCTTAACTGCAATATATAATGAACGGACAGATATCCGACTTTATTTGTCTCCAGCACATCCGCTTTATTACCGGAATTTTTCTCGTCGATCCAGAATTCGTCCCGCAGAACCCCGCATATTTTTTCCACGTCCTTATTGGTATATGCGATAATCCTTATCCCTGAAACATCCATAATCTGTTCCGTCGGATTGGTATATTTTTCCTTTCCGCACTTTCCCAGATAGCTTTCCTTATCTTTCACTCTGCGGCTCACGCTCTGGTAAGGTATATTTTCCGCTTTCAACAGCTTTGTGATAATCTCCTCAACCTCTTTGGAAAACCGCTCATACAATGCTTTGTTTTTATCATACCACTGCTCCGCCGCTCTTATTTTCTGTTCCATATATATCACCCTTCCCTTTCCCATATTTTTCCTTATTTCCGCGTTGCTTTTGGCGCAGGCTGCTTAGCCTTTGCACGAACACCCGCGATGAAAAATTTTAATTTTTAATCTTACTTCCTCCGAATGATATAAGTATAACAGAATACATGTCCCATAAAAGGGACTTATTTCCTCCCGGCTGATAAATGATTTACCTAAATAATATTACCGCTGCTCTCCCGCTTCCCTGCCACATCCTTCTTAAGCCGCACCCATGCATCCACATGCTCCGTGTAATAAATCGGGCACTTCTTTCCGCCGCAGTCATAGTGACGCAGGATATGATCCGTATCCAGATCATAGGCATCTGTCAGCCAGGCCAGAAGGGAGATCAGGGAGTCATAAGTTTCCTGTGTAAAAGAACCATCTGCCGCCTTGTAACAGCACTCAATCGAAATAGAATCATAATTTCTGGTCTGCACCGCATACGCGATCTCATTTAACGGAACACACTGTATGATCTCACCGTTATATCCTATAATAAAGTGGGCGCTGACACTCGCCTCGTGCATGTCCTTCTGCTGCTCAAAATAGCTGCGGTTCTGGGCCGCACTGGTTCCGGCATTCGCCGTATAATGCACAAAAATATCCTTTACCTGCGTCAATGGCTCTCCGGGGCGCGAATACTCATTGGGAGAGAGAAAATTTTCCGTCCATACGGGGTGCTTTGCATAGACCTTTGCCGAAAGCCCCTGTACGACAGCGGAAGAATCGCCCGGGGATTCCTCCCGAATCCCGGAGAACTCCTGTACCTTTTTGCTGTTTTCCGCCGACGACGCCTCTCCCCTTTTCACCTGAATCAGCCAGCCGGTCATAAACAGACACAATAACCAGGCGCCTATCATCATCCTGCGATGCAGCATCTGTTTTCTGCGCCGTCTCCGCATTGCTTTTTTCGCCGATGCCGGATTCCGCCCTCTGCCTGCCGACATGTTTATATTGCGGCGGCTAGTGCTTTTTATATCTATGATATCCACTGATCTGCGGTGTTTTCCGACTTCCGGTCTGCTCTCTCTTCTCCGACTTTCCCCTATCACCTCCACCGAACGGCGGCGCTTTCCGGTTTCCGCTCCGGCTCTCCGGCTCCTTCCATTCGCCGTTCCCGGCCTGCCGGGGGATGCATTCACCGCCCTGCTCAGCCTTCTCTGCTCCTCATAATCCACCAGATAAGGATTCCTCCTGACTTGGATCACATCAAGACTACGTTTTTTTAACACCGCTCCGTTATCCTGCGCCTGCATGTTCCCACCTCATCGTATTTTCTTTCGGTTCCCCGCCGTATCGGGACTGCTTCCGATTTTATCTGAAATACAATATAAGAAAAGAATGTATCAAAGTTGTTAAATCAACCATATTTTCCCATCACACATTTTTATATGCTAAACCGTTACCATATTTTTCTAAAATCCCCCTCCCCCCTTGTACGTCCCGGCATAATATGTTACACTTTGTTTTGCGGGTTAAAAGATACAAACCGGATACAAAACTATCCCATGATACTATTCACAATCCCGTGATGAAAGCACCGCAATCCGCCAGCGTATACGCCTTCATCCGATTTGCTCTATAAAAGTATAGAATTAATATTCATACATATTTCAACCATTTTATACGAAGGAGATTTTTATGACAAAACACAAAACACTGCGCAACTTTACAAAAACAATCCTGACGCTGATGTTGGTATGTTCCCTGGCATTATCCTCCACAGCGGTTGCTGATGCCGCCGCTCTGGGAATCGATGTGTCCAAGTACCAGGGCGCCATCAACTGGGGAGCGGTTCCCTCCGCCGGCGTCACCTACACCTTTATCAAGGTCGGCAGCACCAAGAGCGGCGTTGATCCCGCTTTTGCCGCCAATGTGGCAGGCGCCCAGGCGGCAGGCATCCGGACCGGCGTCTACATCTATTCCTACGCCACCAGCGTGGAAGAAGCCATCAACGAAGCCAATCTGGTACTGCAGTGGATCGAGGGATATAACATCAACTTCCCCGTAGCCTTTGATATTGAAGACAAAGTACAAAAAGGGCTGGATGCGGGCACCGTAACCGCCATGTGCAACGCCTTCTGCGACGTGATCGCGTCGGCAGGCTATCACCCGATTGTCTATACCGGTGCGAACTTCTACCGCGCCCATATGACGCCGGAGCTGCGCTACGATATCTGGATCGCACAGTATGCCAAAGCCTGTGAGATTCCGGGGCATGCCATCTGGCAGGCAACCCACCAGGGTTCCGTTCCCGGTATTGCCGGCAATGTGGATATCAACTATATGTATAAAGACTACCACAATATGATTCTTCCCGTAGGTTTTGCCCAGCGTGACGGTTTTACCTATTTTTATAACAATTACCGCCTCCAGTTCGGCTGGGTGGATTTTAACGGCGCCCGCTACCATATGGATGCACTGGGACGTATGAACACGGACTGGTTCACCGATGAAACCGGCACCTACTATCTCGCCGCGGACGGTCATGCCCTTGTGGGCCAGAACCAGGTGGGCGCGGACCGCTACTACTTTGATGAAGCGGGACGCATCCAGAGCGGCTGGATCACCGTTGCCGACAACCAGTACTTCTATGACGGCAACAACGGCTGCCGTATGGTGACAGGCTGGTACAATGACGAGACCGGCAGACACTACCTGTTCCCGGCGGACGGACACCTTGTAAAAGGTTCCATTACCATTGACAACAAAGACTACCTGTTCAGCAATGAAGGAAGCATGCTGACCGACTGGCAGGTTGTAAACGGTCTGAAATATTACTATAACCCTGCTGACGGCGCTATGGTGAAAGGCTGGCTCGGCGATATCGCGAACCGCTATTACCTCTCCCCTGTGGACGGCCACATGGTGACAGGCTATCAGCAAATTGAGAACTCCAATTATTACTTTAACGAAAACGGCGTGATGCAGACCGGCATGGTGAAAATCGCTGACGGCACCTTCTACTTTGATCCCAACACCGGTGCACAGCAGACCGGCTTCATCGGTGATGTAACCAACCGCTACTACTTCAACACCGCGGACGGACGCATGATGACGGGTGTTCAGAGCATAGACTCTCAGACCTACTACTTTGACCAGAACGGAAAGATGGCAACAGGCTGGCAGAATATCGGCGGCGTAAACTACTACTTCAATCCTGCAAACGGCGCTATGATCAAAGGACTGATCCAGGGACCTGACGGCGTATACGGCACTTCCGAAACCGACGGACACCAGCTTGTAAACGAAGCGGTTGTTATCGCAGGCGTGCCCAGATGCTTTGACGGAAACGGAAGGATGGTAATCAATGCACCCTTTGCGATCGGTGACGCAGCCTATATCTGTGATGCCAACGGTGTTGCAACACCTGTGACACCTCCGGCTCCTGCTGCTCCTGCCGCACAGTAATGACATTTCAGTCGATGAAAAATGTTACGGAAATAAATACATGATACGTATCAAGCCGCGAGGTTTCCAATCTCGCGGCTTTTACAGATTTATACCGGCAGGATCTGCCCAAAACGCACCGGCTGCCTGTCGGAAAAAGAAAATGCAGAGGAATTTCGGAGGATTTTTATGCGCCTGGAAGAATTATGGTCCAAATACGGCTCCTACAATCAGTTTAATTACTCCATACTGCCGGAAGAACTGAAAGAAAAAGGAATTCCGGTCACGTACCGTCCAAACGAAGTGATCATCAACCAGGGTGATTTCCCCCGGTATATCTTTTTTATCATAGAAGGGATTGCCTTCGGCACCCGGAACTATAATGACGGAAACAATTACCGCTATTTTACGCTCACTCCCTCCACAGGTTCCATCGGACTGTTGGAAGTGGTTGCCCATAAGCCAAGAGCCGTGGCGACGGTGATTGCCGCCACGGACATGAAAATGCTGAAACTGGATTCCGCTGCCGCCTACGAATATATCACAAACAACACCGACATGCTCAGGCGCTGCGCCTACATTGTAGCGGATGACCTCTACCAGCGCTCCGGAAACGACGGCTTTTTATACTACAAAAAAGGACTCGAACGAGTCCGCTATTATCTGGTTCAATACTATCTGATGCATCATCTTGACGAGGAAACGCTGACCGTAGAACCGGATTACCAGACTCTCGCCAGCAACATCGGGCTCAGTGTCCGCACGGTGGTCCGCTGTGTCCGAAGCTTAAAAGAGATGGATGAGATCGCCTCCTATCACCGAAAACTGACGATCACCCCTGCCCAGCACGCCAGAAGCATGGCAAAAATACAGCCGCTTCTGCCCTCCTGACGTGGTGTACTCATCTGCCGGGCACCATGACGGAAACTCTATTTTCCGCCATGGCCGGCCGCAAGTCAGCTTTAGGTTATGATAATCTCTCTCACACCGATCCCTTTTGCCAGTTCGCCAAGTTCCTCCATCTCCTGATCCGAAGGCTCCCGCATATTCAAATATTCCTGCCGCACCCCATAGGGACGATATTTGATCAGCCGATACCGCACCTCAGGGTACGCCGCGATCAGGCTGCTCCCAAGCTCCACCGTCCGGCGGTTGTCCACCACCCCCGGCACCACCACGGTACGTATCTCATACAGCTTCCCAAGCTCCGCCATCCGCTTTATATTCTCTACCGGATTTTCAGGTCCCATGCCGGTCAGTTTTATGTGATCCTCTTTTGTCCCCGCCTTTAAATCAATCATGGTTTTATCCGTCACAGAAAGGAAGTCCTCCTTATCCCACAGCGGAATCTGCCCGTTGGTATCCGCATAGGTCGTTTTCCCTTCCTTCTTTACGAGCCCATAAAGCGCCGTCAGAAAATCAAGGTGCATCGTACACTCCCCGCCGGAAGTGGTAATACCGTCAATAAACGGAAGATAAGGCCGGATCTCCTCCATCACCTCGCCGGCCGTCATATTACGTATCTTCGGGGATGCATTTTCTTTACAGGTTTTGATACAGGTATCGCAGTTGCAGCACTTTGCAATATCGTATGCCACATAACGCTCCCCGCCCTCTTCAGCCATCCGAAGCGCCCCCGTCGGACAAACCTCCACACAGGCACCGCAGGCTCTGCAGTGACGAATCGTCTCCGGATTATGGCAATACCAGCAGTTTTGATTGCACCCCTGCAGAAAAACTGCCGTCCGGTTTCCGAAACCATCCACCGCACTGAATGAAATAATCTTATTGACCGGAGCCGTTATCTTTATTTTATCCATGATTTCCTCCTCTCATTTCTGCCCCCCCGCAAAAGCCGGCTTCAGCGGTCAAACAGAGAACCGGTACCGCTGTGCGTACTGCCGTCATTTTCCGTATATGTTGAGATAAAGCGGGGCTCACGCTTCGCGCAATCATAAAACCGCATCAATATTTCCGCAACATCATCCCTGATCTCTATACCCAACCGATCCGCCAGTTCCCGCTGCGCTGCTGGCAGGTAGAAGTCCATATCTTCCATATCTTCCAAATGTTCTTCATAAATTTCTTCCGCAAACGCTGCAAGACTCTCCTGATCCTGATACGCTTCCTCCTCCAGATAGTCCCGCCAGCCGGGACAGTTTACCATCAATTCAAAGAACTCTTTCAGGCTGTCCGCAATTCTTCCGCATTCGCCCTCACTTCCCCAAAAACCGATGGAACCGTCCTCCAGCAGTATATATTCACTCCCACAACCTGCTCCGGCAAATGTTTTTCCCGGGATGTTGTAAGCCAGATGTCCCCCTTCGTCCTCGGGTGTTTTATCTTCCGGAAAAACCTCTATATCACAGACATCACACAACAGGTCCGATAAATCATGATCCCCGCGCAGCATTCCGATATAATCCATTTCACAACACCTCCCATACGGCTTCAGCGCCTGCCCACTCCATAAAACCACAATCAGCCCGGATGGAAAGACAACATATCTTTGTCCGATATGTTATCCTCCTGTCCGAGCGTCTTTTATCTGATTCTTTTATCCCACTATTCCTTCGTCTCTTCCCCGCGCACCTTCCGGTCCAGCAGATGCAGATTTCTGTGCACCTCCGATCCGTTCACGGTAGCCTCGTTCAGGGTAGCCTTATTGTTCCGGAATTTTTCGATATCCGACTTCTTCACCAGATATCCGGTCACTCTGACCACATCGGAATCGCTTCCGTAGAAGGATAAATACCTTGCGCCGGACCGAAAAGCGCCCTTCATAATATCCGCCAGATACTGAGGATTCCTCTTCACCGTCTCCTCAAAGGGGAACAGCTCCCCGCAGCCCGCATCGCAGTCCCGGTGCATTCTGATAAAGTTCATAATCTGGAGGGGCAGTTCCGGTTCCTCCCCGATGGGAATCCTTCCCCCGGGCGTACTGCCGGAATCCTCCATCACGCCGACCTGGGCATGCAGTCCGTACTTTCCGTACTTACAGGGACGCTTATCGATCTCCTCCCTGATACGGCGCATAATCTTCTCCCCGAAGGCATCCGCCTCTTTTCCTTTTCCGAAACGTTCCTCCGGTTTTGAAAGCCCCAGTACACCGTTGACACACTCCGCCAGCCCCACAAAGCCAAACATGCCGATCATATGGTCCTTGTCCTTTTTGATCAGCCCCTCCTCATACAGGAAGGTGTTTTCGTAGTAACTGCAGTCGTCCACAATAAACTCACAGCGGCTGTCTATCGCATCGCAGACCGCCGTCACCGCATCCGGTATCACTCTCTCCAGCAGATCCTCAGGACTCTTTGCCAGTTCCGGCAGTTTATGCATGTTCAGTCTGACCAGCGTCAGCCCGCAGCCGCCGATGGGCAGCACATTATAACAGCTCACTACCGCATAGTCTCCCATATCCTTCCGGTACAGCGCATCATTGGCAAAACTCGGTTTCGCCGATGCGATCGCCGTCTCAAACGCCGCCATCAGATAATCCGTCGGCGTATCTTCCCGGTATAACAGCGTCATATTCGGACAGGGCCTCTGCATCTCGGCCGTCAGCCTTAAAATAATCCGTCCGGCTCTTGAATCCCGAGGGCCTAAGTTTGCGTGGCAAAACGCATTGGAGATCGTCCGGTCCACATGCGTGAGCAGGAAACGGATTGCCTTCTCCGCCTCCTTCTCATCGGTGATAAAAGGCTCAAGGAGCTCATCCAGGCAGCCGATATAGACAGGCAGCCCGCCGTCCGCCGGAATATTATGATAAAGACATAACAGATTCCCGACCGCATCCCAGATATCCTTCGGCGGTTCCAGCATCAGAAATTTGCTGCCCTGCCTTAAAAACAGTTCATAATCCGGCACACAGTAACGGGTACGATAGGGCGTCTTTCCCTCAAACATATCCATGATCGCACCGTTTGCGAAATACTCCTTCGACTTCTCCGTATACCGCACAAGTTCCACCGAATTTTCCGCAATCTTCGCCATATCCTTCAGCCTCTGCCGAAACGTCACCCGCGGATTCTTAATCGTATACAATATATCCTGTGTCATATCATTTGTCATAAAACATACCTCTTTCTAACATCATTCCCCTAACGTATATATATTAGGCATTTTTCCCTTTCCTGTAAGCCCTGATCGAGAAGATTGCCAGTCCTGCCAGCGTTGCACAGTAAGGAATCGTCTTTACCAGATCGGAAGGCCATCCAAGTGTTGCCACCGCATTCGACAAAGCGTCAGCCACACCGAACAGCAGGGAAGTTGCCGCCGTTCCAAGGGGATGCTGCATACCCATCGCCTCCGCCGCCAGCGCAATCCATCCACGGCCGCTGATCATATCCCTTGAGAACCAGGAAACGTAACCCATGGACATGAACGCACCGCCAAAACCGCACATCAGGCCGCTTAAAAGCAGCGCAATGGTCTGTGTCTTGATCACGCTGATTCCCACGGAATCAGCCGCCTCCTTCTTCTCGCCGACCGCCCGCAGATGATAGCCTAGGGGCGTCTTTTTCAGCAGATACCAGGTGAAAAATACCGCCAGTACCGCCACATAGGTCAGCACATTGTGTCCCGATATAACTGGTCCGATAATCGGAATATCCCCGATGATCGGAATATTGATATTGGGCAATACCTTACTTGGCAGGGACACGCTGGTTCCCTTGTCGTGCGCCGCCAGATACAGGAAAAAGATCGTTCCGCCGCTGGCAAGGCTGTTGATGGCAATACCGCCCAGAATAATATTTGTCTTGTAATACAGCGTAAAGAACGCCATCACCCCGGCTGCCGTCACCGCGAACAGTACGGCGAACAAAAGCCCCATCAGCGCACTGTTGAACACATAGCTGAAATACATACCCGCAAAAGCGGCGATCAGCATCATACCTTCCAGCGCGATATTCGGCACACCCGCTATATCCGACAGGACGGCACCCATGGAAGCAAAGAGCAGGGGCGTGGTCACACGGAATATAGAATAAAAGAAATCACTTGTAAAAATAAGCCTCAAAAACGCATTCATTTCTTCTCCCCCTTCTCAATCCAACGCTGTCTGTATTTATGCAGGAAACGTTCCGCCGAAATCAGCAGGATAATGATACTCTGCAGGATCGCAATCATCTCCGTCGGAATATCTGATGACCTGTTTACCAGATCCGCGCCGATACGAAGGTAGCTGACAAAGAATGCCGCGCCGATCACGCCGATGGGATTGTTCCCCGCCAGCATCGCGATCATCGCGCCGTCAAACCCGTACCCCGGAAGCGCCGTCCACTCAAACCGCTTGTGGAGCCCGATACACTCGATAATACCGCCGGCACCGGCAATGGCTCCCGCCACCATATGTACCATCAGAATCACTTTCGCCACCTTAATACCGGAATAGGAAGCAAACTTCGCATTGTTGCCGGTCATGCGGATCTCATAGCCCCATTTGCTCTTGTACATAAAAAAGTATACCAGCACCGCACACGCTATGGCGATCAGGAAGCCGGCGTGCACACGGGTTCCCGGTATGATATTTGCCAGCAGCGCCTTCTTCCTGTACTTGTAGGACACGAGGGACGCCACCTTCGGATCACGCAGCATATTGTTCAGCAGATACAGCCCCACACCCAGCAGGATATTGTTCATCATCAGACTGGTTACCATCTCGTTTGCGCCGTATTTTGCCTTTAAGCCGCCGGGCACCATCATCACAACCATACCTACCAGGGCGCCCACCACGATTGCCGCAAGAGGCGCAAGTACGGAAGGAAGCTTTGGCCAGATTGCCACAAAAGAACCCACCGCTCCGGCGATAAAGAAGATACCCTCTCCGCCGAGGTTAAATAAATTAGCCTTGAACATCACCGCCATGGCAAGGCCGGAGAAAATAAGCGGCACTGCCGTCTCCACGATATTCCCCAGATAACTCCCCGAAGAAAAAGGCATTATCAGAAATATCTTGATGGATTCCACAGGCTGATCGCTGACAAGAAGAATAATGACAAATGCCACTAAAATTGCCACCAGCATGGATACCGCGGTTCTTATCATATTAAAAGAACGCTCTCTGCTCATTGCACCGCCCTCCTTATCTGTTCCTCCTCATGACGCTCAAGCCCCAGCATAAAGAGCCCTAATTTTTCTTCGTTCAGCCCCTCGGTCTGATCAAAGAACGCCACAATTTCTCCCTCGTACATCACCGCAAGCACATCGGAAAGCTTCAACACTTCGCTCAGATCTGCCGATACCAGCAAAACCGCACAGCCCTCATCCCGCAGCTCCATGATCTTTTTATGGATGATATGCGCCGCGCCCACATCCACGCCTCTGGTCGGCTGTTCGGCGATCAGCACTTTCGGCTCGTGGCTGCACTCTCTCGCCACCACGACCTTCTGCATGTTGCCGCCGGAGAGCATCCCCACCGGATGTTTGCCGCCGGAACAGCGGATCTCATAACTTTCGATATTCTTTTTCGCAAACTCCGCAATCTTCTTATAGTTTAAAAGGATCTTATTGCAGAACTCCTTCGTATTGTACCGGTTGGAGATCATGTTTTCCTCGATGGACTCATGTCCCGCGATTCCCTGTTCGATACGGTCCTCCGGCACATAACCGAACTGCGTTTTGCGGATCTCTTCCAGATCCATATTTTTCACGGACTCTCCGTTTAAGCGGATATCCCCGTTTTTCAGGCTGCGCTTTTTTGTCATCAGATCAATCAGTTCCACCTGGCCGTTTCCCTGTACCCCGGCGATGCCAAATACCATACCCCGGCGCACGCTGAAACTGAAATCCTTTAAAACCTCCACGCCGTTTTTGTCGGTGTAGGAGACTTTATCAACGGCGATTCCCACCTCGCCCTTTTTGCAGGGTGTCCGATGGATGGAGGTATCCATCTCACAGCCCATGATCATACCGGATATCTCCT
The DNA here is from genome assembly GCA_022799355.1 of Lachnospiraceae bacterium. Classification (GTDB taxonomy): domain Bacteria; phylum Bacillota; class Clostridia; order Lachnospirales; family Lachnospiraceae; genus 1XD8-76. The sequence continues at coordinate 12,132 of JAAWOG010000066.1, forward strand.
TCTCCGTCACATCCGCCGTATTGCGGCAGCCCACGGTCTTTCCTGCCCTCATAACCGTGATCCGGTCGGAAATCTTCTTGATCTCCGGGATCTTGTGGGAGATAAAGACGATGGTGTGTCCCTGCTCTTTCAGATTGGTCAGCTCCTCAAAAAGCTGGTCCGTCTCCTGGGGCGTCAGCACTGCCGTCGGCTCATCCAGGATCAGAATCTCCGCCCCCCTTGCCAGCGCTTTCAGAATCTCCAGTTTCTGTTTGATCCCCACCGGAAGGGTTCTTGTCACTGCTCTCGCATCCACTTCCAGATTATATTTTTTGCTGATCTCCTCGGTGAAGCGCACCGCTTCCTCCTCGTTGACCGAAAACCCTTTTTTCGGCTCCATGCCAAGGATAATGTTCTGCGCCGCCGTGAAGGACTCCACCAGCATAAAATGCTGGTGGACCATACCGATACCGTGGGCAATCGCATCCCTGGATGATGAGAACCTGACAGGCTCTCCCCTTAAGGTTATCGTTCCGGAAGACGGCGCTTCCATACCGAAAAGGATCTTCATCAATGTGGATTTTCCCGCGCCGTTTTCACCTACCAGCGCGTGGACTTCTCCCTTTTTCAGATTAAAATTTACGATCTCATTGGCAACGATGCCGTTTCCGTAAATCTTAGAAATATCTTTCATCTCTAAAAGATAGTTTTCCATCAGGTTCTCCTCCGTAATTTATGGACGAACTGCGTCACGGATCTCATTTACCTTATCCGTGGTAATTCCTTCGTTCGGTGTCATCTCGACTTCGCCGTTTACAACCTTTTCCTTCAGCTCTTCGATCCGCGCCCTTGCATCTTCCGTCAGAAGCTTCTCATAAAATTCATTTTCCGCGATACCTACGGCGCCGGTCTCAATACCGAATACTTCTCTTGTACCGTAGTTGACATCGCCCTTCATTGCTCTCTCCACCACGTTTACCGCGTTCTGAGGGATATTCTTGATAGCGGATGTGATGATTACGTTTGCCATCTCGGGTTTTGTATCTTTCAGCGCTTCCGCCTGGTCAGAGTCCACGCCGATGGCAAATTTGCCCTGCTGTACCGCTGCATCGATTACGCCAAGGCCAGACTGTCCTGCCGCCGCAAAAACAACGGATACGTCTTTGTAAAGCAAAAGTCCGTTCTCTTTTCCCTTCGCGGTATCGGTAAAGCTGCCCACATAGGATGTCGCTACTTTAATATCGGGATTGATCGCCTGTGCGCCCTCAATATAACCTACCAGGAACTCGTTGATGCCGGGGATATCCATACCGCCCACAAAACCGATGGCATTCTCGCCCAGTTCTTCCGCTTTCAGCGCTGCCGCCGCACCTGCCAGGAAACACATTTCGTTATTCTTTGTGCCCATGATATATACGTTTGCGGGGGGATCTGTCATCTCGTCGTCCAGATTGATAAACTTCTGGTCCGGGAACTGCTCTGCCGCCTCTACCAGCGCATCATCATTGTTGCTGGAAATAGTCAGGATCAGATCATAATCTTTGTTACACATATCCACAAATGCCGGATAATATTTAGTAGTATCTGTTCCCACTTCCACATATTCCACTTCCACGCCAAGTTCCGCTTTCAGGGGCTCGATGGATGCGTATGCCGCGTCAAAGAAAGACTTGTCCCCCAGGGTGCCGGGAATCATCAGGCCGATTCTGTAAGTGCCGCCTTCCGCTGCTCCCCCGTCCTCTGCGGGTTCCGCTTCATCCCCTGCCGCCTCTGCTTCCGCCGGTTCCGCTTCTTCCGTCTCCGTGCTCTCCTGTGCGGATGTCTCCACCTCATCGGGTTCCGGTGCGCCGCAGCCTGCAAGTACCCCTGCAGTCATGCACAGCGCAAGTACTGCTGCAATAACTTTCTTCTTCATGTCTCTTCTTCCTCCGTTTTCTTTATGTTGTTATTACTATTCATAAATCCGCAAACAAAGCGGTTATGATCCTCTTAAAAGCGACCGGTAGGCCTTTAGCCCAGGCCGCCGCTCTAAAAGTACCTGTCCATCACGCCAAAGAAGCGCTCCAAATCCACCTTCTCCGCAAACCGGAAATTTTTCTCGATCTGCGGATCGATCTCATAATAGTTTGACCGGTCCACCATGGTCCCTCTGGTGAGACGCCCTGCCAGTTCCACGGAAAATTGTCCTTTCTTTAATGTGACAACCTGAGGATCGATCAGATATGCCACGAGAAGCACATCGTGCAGCGTGATCGGATAGCCGGTCTTGTTCCGGAACATATCGACGCCCCGGAGATAATATTCCATCGTCTTTGATCCTCTGCCCCGCCACTCATCCACGCGCTCCGGCGAAACTTTCAGATACTTTGTCACATCCAGTCCCATCATCACCAGATTTTCCGACTGTTCCACAACAACGGACGCCGCCTCGGGATCGCAGATAATATTCCACTCTGGCGCCGTGCTGAAAAAGGCACCTCCCATCGCCAGAATCCGCACCCTTTTCATGCGCTCCGGCTCCCTCAGAAAAGCCTTCGCCAGATTGGTCATGCAGCCCATCTCAAGAATCACAAGCTCGGGCTCTCTTTTCACCGTCTCCAATATAAAATCAACCGCCGTCTCCGAATAGCCCCCGGTATTTTCCTTCTCTTCTCCCGGGGATACATGCCCCGTCTCTTTCTCCCTGCTGCCTGCCACATCCAACAGGGCATACTGGATCGGTTCCTCCCAATGGCCCCGCGCAGTCTCCATAAGAGCGCTCCCTGCGCCGCTATGTACGGGAATATCCTCCCTCCCCCACTGCTTCAGAAGATCCTCCACCATCTCTTTCCGCTTCACCGCATCCTGATAAACCGTTGTAATCCCCAGAATCTCCAGATCCGGACAGCCCAGCGCCAGCATAAGCGCCGCAGCGTCATCCACGTCATCCCCTAAGTCCGTATCGATCAGAATCTTTATTTTTTTCATAAATTGTACCTCATATCTGTGATGTTACAGGTAGTATACGTACAATCTGTCTTTTCGTAAAGGTCAAATGTCCTCTTCTCACCTGGCAATATATCCAAAATTTCATTTAGTTTTTTATGCAATTTATATAATATTATAATACAAAAAACGGCGGAACAGCATATACCGCAATGTCATCCTATCGACACCATCCGGCAAACACCATCCCGCCAGCCGACAACAGGTAAGCCGGACCATCCCGGTATCTGCTTGGAAATTATCAGCAAATATCCCGCCTCTTACTCTGGATCGTAAACATATTTTTTGTAATTTTCTGCTGGTCTTCCTCCGTGATCTCCAAAAAGCGGCAGCCGTATTCATGCCCCGTCTCTTCCTTTTCTATAATACGCAGCACCTCACAGAGCAGCTCCGACTCCGGGGAATCCTCAAGCAGCTTCACCCGCAGCAGGAATTTACACCCCTCGGCATATTCGTCCTCCGAAGAAATATAAACACCCCCGATACTGATATTCAGCACCTTACACATCTTTTCCTCGGCATCTAGTTCATCGAGCCTGGTGATTGCGGCATCCACATTCACATTCAGTCTGAAAAAGGCGCGGTCATTCTCCACCTTCGTAATAACCAGATCATCCACTTTCCAGACACGTTTTGTCTCAGGCGTGATCACGCCCTCCATATAGACAGCCTTTCTGTTATGGGCGCTGTATCCGCGAATCCTGACATAAAGAGGATCATTTCCCAAAGAGGCCTCCGTCTCGGAATACTGCTGCAAAAGCGCCGTATCTCCCTTCGCCTCCACCAGCTTTGCAACAAAAAGAAGCTGATCGTCGGAAATCATCACCTCCACCCGTATACCGGAATAGACCTCTATATCCTCCTGTTCCTCTTCCATCTCCTCAGCGATCTCCGCCTTCCCTTTTTTCCCAAAAATACCAAACAGTCCCACTTTCGTCCTCCTGTCCCTGTCACTATACTGTCTTTCTCGAAATATCTTTTATTTCTCGTATAACTGCTTCATCTTTGCATCAGCCCAGACAACCCTGTTCCTGCCTGCATTTTTCGCATCGTAGAGCATGGTATCCGCAACCTTTAAATAAGACTCATAGGTATTCCCCACCTTCGGCGTAATCGTAACGCCGCCGACGCTGACCGTCACCCATTTGGAAACGGAAGAAGCATGGGGAATGTGAAGATCCTCCACCGCCTGACGGACCTTCTTCAGATAGTCAAATGCCTGCTCTAACGTATCCCCCAACATAAATCCGACAAACTCCTCGCCGCCATAGCGCGCAAAAAAGTCCGTACTCCGCTGCAAATAATAGGATATTGTTTTTGCCACGGAGACAATGACCTTGTCACCTGCCGGATGTCCATATGTATCATTAAATGCCTTAAAATGATCAATATCAAACATACAGACAGAAAACGGAACCTGCAGGCGGGTTGCCTCATCCCACTTTAACCGGCTGTAGTGGTCATGCCGCCTTCTGTTGGCGATCCCGGTAAGCTGGTCTGTCCTGGACTGGTACTCTACCTGTTTCCGATAACTGTACAATTTGATATGCGTATTCACTCTTGCCTTCACAATAAGCGGATGAAAGGGCTTTGAAATATAATCGACCGCCCCCAGCACCAGCCCATGCTGTTCGTTTTCAATATCCGAGAGGCTGGTGACTAAAATCACCGGTATGCTTCGGGTAATGATCTCTTCCTGCAATTTTTTAAGCAGTGTAAAGCCATCCATCCCCGGCATAATCACATCCAGCAGAATCAGTGAAAAATCCGTTTCATTTACAAGCTTAAGTCCTTCCTCCGCCGTATGCGTCACCGTAATATCATATTCATCTTCCAAAATAGATTGTAACTGATATGCATGGAGACGGCTGTCATCAATAATCAGTATCTTATCCCTTTTCTTCTCCGCCATATACGATTACCCGCTTTCTTCTGGTATCTCTATTGCAATTCAATATTCTAGCAAAATTTCCCATACATGTAAAGTCCTGCCGGACCGATGCCGCGCCTTAAGGTAACAGTTCAGCCTTAAGCCCGCTTATCTAGCGGATCAGCCGCATAATATCATTGTACATCACAAATATCATTAACAGGAAAAACAGAATCAGTCCCGCCATATGCACAAAGCCTTCTTTCTCCGGCGGCACCGGTTTTCCGCGGATCACCTCCAAAAGCAAAAAGACAAGCCTGCCTCCGTCCAGTGCCGGCAGCGGCAGCAGATTCATCACACCCAGATTAATCGACAAAATCACGACCAGCTCCAGCATCGTCATCAGCACCGTCACAAAGCCGTACTCTTTTACGGTTTCATAGGTCTCTCCCACATAACTTGCCACTCCCACGGGACCGGATACATCATCTTTCCCCAGTTTTCCGGTCACCAGCATCTGCAGGCTCTTGATCGTATTTCTGATCACATATTCCGACTCATAAAACCCGTACCTGATAATGGAAAATCCCCGGCAGGGCATATATTCCCCGACGCCCATCAGCCCGATATAATAGCGGTCATCCGCCTCGCTGTACCGGGGCGACAGTACCACCGAATACTCCGTTCCATCCCGCAGATAGGAGATGGAAAAATCCTTTCCGTCGCTGTTTAACATGGAGTTTAAACGGACTTCCCGGTATACGTGGATCTTTTCACCGTTCATCCTGGTAATCACATCCCCTGCCATCAGCCCGGCCTCCTCCGCCGCGGAGCCCTCCGAGATCATCTGGATTACCGGCAGATCGGTTCCCCGGTATGCCACCAGGATCAAAGCGATCAAAAAACCCAGCAGCAGATTGACAAAGGGGCCCGCAAAGATCGTGGCAATCCGCGTCCACACGGAAGCCTCCGGAAAAGAGCCGCCCCTGTAACTTCCGCCTTTTTCTTCCTGATAAGGCGCAGGTTCTTCCTTTTCCGCGGACAGGGCATCTTCTCCCTCAAACATGCAGGCGCCTCCAAAGGGCAGCAGCTTAACGGAATATCTGGTACCGTCTCTGTCGAGATGCAAAAGCGTGGGGCCCATACCGATGGCAAATTCCACCACATGGATACCGTTTTTCTTTGCCACGATAAAATGACCGAATTCATGGGATAATACAATAATACCGAATATGATTATAAATAAAATGATTGTCACTTAACTTTCCTGTCTTTCCTGTTATACTTTATGTTATCCTTTATTTTATGTATTTCATCACCAATTCATGTGCCGTCTTTTCCGCTTCCAGAATCTGTGCCACGTCCGGCTCCTTCACTGTCCTGTGGGCCTCCATCGCCGCCGCGATCACCTCCGCAATCTGCAAAAATCGTATCTTATGATCCAGAAACAGGCTCACCGCCTTCTCATTTGCCGCGTTGAAGACCGTGGGCATCGTTCCCCCCGTCTTTGCCGCCTCAAACGCCAGCTTAAGTCCCGTAAAAGTCTCCATATCAGGCTTCTCAAAGGTAATGCTGGCAATGTCAAACAGGTCAAGCCTTTTATTTCCCGGTACCGGATATCTGTCCGGGTAAAAGAGCGCATACTGAATCGGCAGTTTCATATCCGGTACCCCGAGCTGCCCGATCACCGCGCCGTCCTGATACTCCACGGCGGAATGCAGAATGCTCTCCGGATGGATCACCACCTCGATATCCTCAAGCCCCACATCGAAAAGCCATCTCGCCTCCATCACTTCCAGCCCCTTGTTTACAAGGGTGGAAGAATCGATCGTAACTTTCTTTCCCATGGACCAGTTCGGGTGCTTCAGGGCATCCTCCGCCCCCATCTGCTCCAGATCCTTTCTCGTTTTCCCCCGGAACGGACCGCCGGAAGCCGTCAGCAGTATTTTACGGATCTGGCTTTTCTTCTCTCCCTGCATGGACTGGAAAATTGCACTGTGCTCACTGTCCACCGGCAAAACGGATACCCGGTTTTCCTTTGCAAGGGGCATAATCAGATGCCCCGCCGTCACCAGCGTCTCCTTGTTTGCCAGCGCAATATCCTTGTGCGCCCTGATCGCCTCTATCGTCGGCCGTATGCCGATCATACCCACGATGGCCGTCACCAGAATATCCATCCCCGGCAGCACCGCCATCTCAAGCAGCCCGTCCATACCGCAGGCAACCTTCACCTTCGTATCGGACAGCCGCTCTCTTAAATCCGCTGCCGCCTCCTCAGACCACATCACCGCAAATTCCGGCAAAAACTCCCGCACCTGTGCTTCCAACAGCGCCACATTGCGCCCTGCCGCCAGGGCGCTCACTTTAAGCCGCTCCGGATATTTTCTGACAATCTCCAGTGTCTGTGTCCCGATAGAACCGGTAGAACCCATAACCCCTATCTTTTTCATCTTATCTCTCCGTATATCCTATGCCATATTCTCTCGCCGCCTCAAGCCGGATAAACAGGCTATGCCCGCCCCAATGTCATTAAGTTAGCACTTTAGCCTAGCCGTGAGGAACATAAAATGCTTAAGGAGCCCGTTAAAAAGCGTCGGCACTTAACGAGGTTCCTTACGA